>JBBTFC010000027.1:0-5239 GCA_038042015.1 Deltaproteobacteria bacterium | reverse complement strand
ATCACTTTTATACACCCACTTCGTTTTACTGTCAAGTAGTTTTAAACGCCCTTCAGTTATAGGGGAAGTTGTTTCTATCTATCGGAATAAAGGGGAATAAATGGGACGACAATAAAGGACAATAAAGGGGACAGATTTATTTTATCCTCTTATTTTATCCTCTCGCACGTTGCCATTCTACTAAAGCTACACCTTATGTCAATAATTCCTTCAAAAATAAATCGGCGCAAATTGTGGACACATGTGTCCACAATTAACCCCAACCTCTTTCATTCCACCTCAATCTTGAAGGTCTTAAGCGCCGCCGAGTTCGCCACTACCGAAAGGGAACTCAAGGCCATTGCCGCTGCCGCTATTATAGGATTTAAGAATCCAAAGGCTGCTATTGGAATGCCTATCGTATTGTATATAAACGCCCAAAAAAGATTCTGCTTTATCTTTCTCATTGTTGCCTTTGATAGTCTTATCCCTGCAACAACATCCCTTATGTCATCCTTTACAAGTATTATCCCGCCTGTCTCTTTAGCAACATCAGAGCCGCTTCCTATTGCAATGCCAATGTCAGACTGCGCAAGCGCCGGCGCATCGTTAATGCCGTCGCCAACCATTGCCACAACTTTCCCTTTAGTCTGAAGCCCTTTTATTACGCCTGCCTTTTCTCCCGGAAGCACATTTGCAATAACATTTTCTATGCCGACCTGTTTTGCAATTGCATTTGCAGTTCTTTCATTATCACCTGTAAGCATGATGACCTCAATCCCCTCTTTTTTAAGGGCGCTGACTGCGGCCTTTGAATGCTCCTTGAGCGTATCCGCAACTGCGATAATTCCTAAAATCCCCCCTCCGCCCCCCTTTAAAAATCCCCCTTCTATTCCCCCTTTGTTAAAGGGGGCGGGGAACCCATCCAAGGGATGGGTCGGGGGATTTACAGCAAGTATCATTACTGTCTTCCCCTCTTTTTCAAGTCTTGCAATATTTTCTTCCATATCTTTAACAGGGGCATCATTTGCTTCCATTAACTTACGGTTGCCTAAAAGTATGGTTTGAGTTTTGTATCCGGCTTTTACCCCATATCCCGGAATAGCCTCAAATGTTTCAGGTTCAGGAGTTTCTATCCCTCTCATCTTCGCTGCATTTAAAATAGCCTCTGATAGGGGATGCTCAGAACCCTTCTCCGCAATAGCCGCAAATTTCAGTATATCATCCTCACTGACCCCTGATCCCTGACCCATGACTCCTGTTATTATATCCGTTACGGACGGTTCTCCTTTTGTCAAAGTCCCTGTCTTATCAAAAACAATTGTTGTAAGTTTTTGCGCCCTTTCAAGATATTCAGCCCCCCTTATAAGTATGCCCGCTTCGGCGCCTTTACCGACGCCAACCATTAAGGCGGCAGGGGTTGCAATACCCAATGCGCATGGACATGCAATTATCAATACTGCGATGGATGAAAGAATGGCCTGAGGGAAATTTCCTGAAATCCACCAGCCAAAGAATGATAGGATAGCCGCAATAACAACAGCAGGCGCAAAATAGCCAGTAACCTTATCTGCAATCCTCTGAATCGGCGCCGATGAGGCCTGGGCCTCCTCAACCATCTTTATAATCTGAGAGAGTGTTGTCTCTGCGCCGACCTTTGCCGCCTTAAACTTAAACATCCCTGTTTTATTGATTGTTGCGCCGATAACCTCATCGCCGGTTTTTTTCCCTATAGGCATGCTCTCTCCTGTTATCATCTTCTCATCCACAGCGGACGAGCCTTCTATGACAACACCATCTGCCGGGATTTTTTCACCAGGTCGGACAACAACTATGTCATCTACTTGAACAAACTCTGCAGGTATCTCCATCTCCTGATTATTTCTAATAACCCTTGCTGTCTGAGGCTTTAAATCCATAAGTTTCCTTACAGCGGCAGAAGACCTCTTTTTTATAATCTCCTCCATATATTTCCCAAGCAGGACAAATGCAATGATAACGGCAGAGACCTCAAAATATACATCCCTCTCCAAAACCTTTATAGGCAGAATATCAGGGGCAAATATCACGATGACCGAATAGATATAGGCAACGGTTGTCCCGAGCGCAATCAGGATGTCCATGTTTATCATCCTGTTTTTTATGGCATTGTAAGAGCCTTTGTAAAAACTCCAGCCGCCTAAGAACTGGACAGGGGTTACAAGGATAAATAGCCATACACCCCATGTAAACCATGGAAGCTGCGGGATAGGCGCCCATGTGACAATTGTTGCGCCTGTTGCAAGACCTAAAAAGAAACCTGCCCTTAATATAGCTAAAGCAAGGACACCCAGCATTGCAATGGACACCCTTTTTTTGAGGCTTTTTAGTTCTGCCTCAGGAGCCTCAAATGTCCTTAAACAGCCGTCGCTGCAGAAATAATATGTCCTGCCGCCAACTTCTGTTTTGAGAGACTTATTCTTATCCACCACCATCCCGCAGATTTGGTCTTTGGCGGTTTCATGGGCGCCTGCCCCGGCAGCCGTCATTGCAATATGAGATTCTTTTTTGCCCTGCGCCAAAGACATGAATGACTCAGGGTCAGCGTCAAAACGCTCCTTGCACTTAACAGAGCAGAAGTATATGCTCTGCCCATTGAAGACGCTTTTGCCGGCGGACTTTTTTTCATCAACCGTCATCCCGCAAACCGGATCTTTTGGCATGATTAACCTCCTGTTGTTTTATTCTGCCTTCTTAATATTTTGGAATAAACATCGGAATCCGTTCCATATATCGCTTATATTCTTCTCCGAATGTCTTAATCATCTCGCCTTCTTCCCTCTTTGACAGGCGGTAATAAATAAAGACAAGCACAGGGAACATTAGGGCTGTTATAATGGTCGGCCACTGGATGAGCATACCTATTATGATGAGAAAAAGGCCTGAATACTGGGGATGCCTGACATAGGCATAAGGGCCTTCTGTTACGAGTTCACCCTTTGCACCGTGTATCAATTTCCATCCCTTCCACATTATTACAAAACCTATGATAGTTAAAGCATTACTGATGAGATGGATGACTGTAATCATCACTGCTCCGCCGCCGAGAAATGCAAGCCACAGATGTCCGCTTGCATGAGAAAATGGATTCAGCGCAGGATAGCTGCTGCCAAGGATACCTGTAATGATATAGATGGTGAGCGGGAAACCGTACATCTCTGTAAACAGGGCAACAAAAAAGGCCAGTGTTACACCCATTGAACGCCATTCCCGCTTCTTGACCGGGGCCAAATAGCTTAAGATAAAAAATGCGAACAGGGCAACATTGACTATAACCAGAGACCAGAAACCGTAAGCGTATGATATATCGTCGCCATGCATATCAGCCTATCCTCTTAACAATAGCATTATATATACCTGTAAATATTGCCCCTGTAATATATGAAAAAACAAAAACACTTATAAATCCTATAAAGAAATCTGTAAACATAGGCGGCTTTGTTGAAGCAATTTTTGTAAGGTCAATGCTATGCGCCCATGTATTGAAAAGGAGCAATATACCGTTAGGGAACAGGTAAGAAAAAAAGGCGCACACAAGATAAAAAATCTCCATAGTTACAGCAAAACTTAATGAAACAGCCTTTGAGTTTAACATACCTCCTCCTTTCTGCACCTGCACCAGACACAGGCGCAATTTTCGCCGTGGCATCCCTTGTCAACAAGCCTGCTTTTATATCTCCAGCTTGCCACAGGATACAAGAGCGTTTTCAAAAATGATGGATTGTATTGCCTCTTGACCTTTTCCATCGCATTCCCTCCGGCAAGATAGTTGATGCAGTAGCGATAGCCGTTATTGCCGAGCATTTCAAAGAGAAAACGATTGACAAGGGATGCCTTCTGCATTGGTATTAAATTTTTACTGACTAATGCCTCATAATCCTTATCCTCTATTATAGCCTTTGCCGCAAAAAACCCCGATGTCATCGCGTATCTCATGCCGAATCCCCAGAGGCAATCCTGAAGCCCTGCTGCCTCGCCAACATAGTATTTGCCATTCTCAAATGCGGGCTTGTCAAAGAAAAAATTCCCATAGCCGCCAAACTCCTTTGCGCCGGTTATATCAAGAGACGGAAAAACCTTTTTGAATGTCTCAATGGTTCTTTCAAAACATTCCCGCTCTCCGGTAAAATCCTTAAACATGCAGGTTGCCATAGTCGCCTTGTTTTTATGGATAAGAAGATATGCGTAACCCTTGGGCGCAAGCCTGTCATCAAGAATAGACGCCGCAATATCTTCCATCTTTGTATCAAAGACAATCCCCTTCGCAATTGCGTCAGCCGCCCTTGGGCCTATGCCAATAATGCCGCCTTTTTCAAGTTTGTCAACACGTTTATTGAAAACGATTTCAACACCGGACCGGGTTGCCTGTTCCATCAGGCCGTAGTCAAGGCAACCGGGCCAGCCGCCCCGTTGCACGAGATAAAATAACGGTCTTTGCGACCGGATAATCCGCTTATTAAGATTTGCATCAAATACGGTAAGTTCACTATATGGCTTGCAGGTATAATTTATTTGGATGCCCAATCGTTCCAAAAGAACAGCCGCATCCTCTTCTGAACTCCAGTTTTCAAGCCCCTGAAAGTCGCCATGAAACCGATGTCCGACATCAGGCTTTTCCTCGTATACAGTTGCCCTGTAGCCGGCTCTGGCAAGATTTATTGCAGCAATAAGTCCGGCAGGTCCTGCGCCGACTATTTCAATCTCTTTATTCATTCTTTCCAATCAATCCATGAAACAGATTATAAAGCGGCACAAACACCAGCGCAATATAGATACCATAAAAGAAGCTCTCTATAATGCCGAGAAAGAAACTTGTTAATGTCAGCCATTTAAAACCGGGAAGCAGTTTTATCCATGACTGATACATTTGAGACCCTGGAAATATCAAATCATAAACAACACAAAGTATAAATGTTATTGAAAGAAAAGAACCGAGAGATAATCCGACAACCTTGATATTAAGCGGTCTTGTTATATCCATAAATACCTCCCTGAAATCTTAACAGCAACCCTTTTTCTTTTCATCTGTCTTTGCCTCGTCATACCCTTTGTGCCCTTCATGTTCTCCCTGTCTTTGAGCCGAGCCTCCATGAGAATGCCCGCCTCCGCAACAACCTTTCATCATTAAATAAAAGAATAAACCTATTACTATGAAATATATTACTGTCTCCATAATTCATCCTCATCCTTTAATCCAATCCTTCATCTCTCCCCGAATATA
>JBBTFC010000026.1:0-7354 GCA_038042015.1 Deltaproteobacteria bacterium | reverse complement strand
CATGACCTTATTGTAAGCCTGGATGAGATTACAGAAGATAATCAACTTGAAATGGCTTGGGACGCAGAGATTGAAAGGCGTGTAAAAGAAATTAAAAGCGGCAAGGCAAAAGGGAGACCAGCAGAGGAGATACTGTCCGAGATAAGAGCAAAATATTCATGAAGCGTCTTATCGTTCATAGTGAAGCAGAACTGGAACTATGGCAGGCCGTTGATTACTACGAAACCAAGTCTTCCGGTTTAGGTTTGGATCTTGAGCATGAGGTAAGCCGAGCATTTATCGATATTCAGGAAGTGCCTAAACGGTGGTCTATAAGAAAAAATGGCACAAGATGCCGTTTGCTTCAGCGATTTCCATACGCCATTTACTACATAGAGATGGAAGACGTTATCTGGGTAGTTGCTGTAGCGCACATGAGCCGCAAACCATACTATTGGCGTAACCGTCTGAATAAATAATATGCCTAACCAATTGCTCAAGCGGATGCGGGAAAAGCCCGCACTGCTTATCTCCGCCGTTATACAGACAACCCCTCTTTTATCGCCCCTGCCAATAATGGCACCATAATCTCGTGATGCCCTGTTAAAATATATCCTTTGCCGCCTTTTTTTGTCGGCCTTCTGACAACATTTGTCAAAGGTCTGTAGCGCTGTATAAAATCCATATTTACTGTTGTCAGCTTTTCAACCTTATGCCCAAGATTTCTCACCAATGTCAATGCCTTTAAAAAAATCTCCGGCAGAAGCACGGCAGAGCCGATATTCAAATAAACCCCTTCTTCAAGATTTGCCACGACCCCTGCAAATAATTTGAAGTCCCGATTGCTGCCTTCTCCTGTTGCCCTGCCGTCCATATGCGGATGGATGTGTATTATATCTGTTCCTATAGCGACATGGACAGTTACAGGCACGCCGAGCCTCGCGCCTGCCGATAGAATGCTTAAATCCTTATATGGAAACCTTGAACTGTTTATCATTTCACCGACAGACTTCCCAATGCCCCAGCCTTTTTTAACCCCGCCCTTTATGGCATTGTTCAGCAGTTTTCCGGTTTCTTCTGCCATTCCGAACTCTCCGGTGTCAATCTCTGCATCAACATCCTCGGAAGTCATCCCAGCATATGCAATCTCAAAGTCATGGATTATACATGCGCCGTTCATTGCAACAGCGTTTATAACACCCATCTCCATCAAATCAATAATAACAGGACTTAAACCCACTTTTATTACATGGGCGCCAATGCCGGCTGCAACGGTTTTTTTATTTTTATGGGCTGTAATTATAGAAGATGCAATCTCTTTTAGGTCTTTTGCGGCGAGGATATCCGGAAGTGAATCTAAAAAAACTTTGAAGGCCTTATTTTTTTGACATGGTTTTGCAAATGACCTTATATCTACTTTGCTTTTTCTTTTCTTAATGGAATAGGTTTTAAGTTTGGATGGAGAGACGGGTTTAAATTTCATTTTTAATCCTTACACACTTCTGGAAAAAGGATATGGTCAACTAATTCACAGATTATATGCCCTGCGGTAATATGCACTTCCTGAATCCTTGCAGTAACATCTGAATCCACATTCAAAAGCAAGTCTACCATCTTGGCCATCTTGCCGCCGCCCTTGCCGGTTAAGCCGATGGTTTTAATCCCCATATTTACAGCCGCCTTTACTGCCATAACCACATTCTTCGACTCGCCGCTGGTGGATATGGCCAGCAAGACATCGCCCTCTTTGCCTATTGCCTTTATCTGTTTCAAAAATACGTGGTCAAAGCTGTAGTCATTTCCAATGCTGGTAATGGTGGATGTATCGGTAGAAAGGGCAATGGCAGGCAAAGGTGGTCTTTCAATAACAAACCTGTTTATAAACTCTGCTGCAATATGCTGGGCATCGGCAGCGCTGCCGCCGTTGCCGCAGAGGAGAAGTTTATTCCCTGCCTTGAACGCATCGGCAATAAGCCCGGCTGATTGGATGAGTGACTGCTGGTTTTGCTTAAAGAATGTCTCTTTAGCATGGATGCTGTCTTTATAGCTTTTTGTAATAATATCCTTCATATCTTCACTTGAAAATCCCCCGACCCTTTTTCCAAAGAGGAAGTGATTTTTCCCTCTTTGGCAAAGAGGGGCAGGGGAGATTTGAAAAAATAATATCTTCTAAGATGATAGGTGTCAAGGGAATTGTAGTTATTGACAGGATATTTAAGTGGTGATAGATTTATGGGTAAGCTCAATCTTTTCTAACTTCACAACAAGATGAAGATTAAATTAAAAATTTTACGCTGTGACCCAATGAGCAAAGAAGGTTGCGAGCCGTTTCTCCAGGCCTATGATATAGAGGCGAATAAGGGGATGACCATCCTTGATGCCCTTCATTTTATAAAGGATGAGCAGGATGGAACATTGGCGTTTCGACGGTCGTGCAGGAGCGCTATCTGCGGTTCCTGCGCTGTAAATCTAAACGGTATTCCAAAACTTGCCTGCAATACACAGCTTATTCCCGAGTATAAAAAAAGCGGAGCTATTGTTATTGAACCCCTTTCAAATCACAGGATAATAAAAGACCTTGTTGTTGATTTTAATCCATTCTGGGAAAAGATGAACAAAATAGAGCCGTGGTTGAATCAAAAAGAAAATTACACCAGAGAGGGTGAGGGTTTATCTGCAGGACAGAAGAAATTGCAGAATTTTCGCAAAGAGAATACCCTGAGGATAAATAACTCCAGCAAATGTATAATGTGCGGTTGTTGTAATGGGGCGTGCAACTCACTGGAGATTGACAGGCATTTTATTGCCCCTGCCGCTTTGGCGAAGGCATGGAGATTTGTGGGCGATGCAAGAGAAAAACAGAAGAAAAAGAGACTTGAGAAAATCAGCGAGGTCCATGGGATGTGGGATTGTGTAAGGTGCATCAACTGCACAGAGTATTGTCCGAAGGATGTGGCGCCGCTTCAGGCGATAGAGAGATTAAGGGCAGAGGCGATAAAAGAGGGTATTACGGATAATGATGGCGCAAGGCATGTGGAGTCCATGGTGGATTCTGTAAAGAGGGTCGGCAGACTGGATGAGGCTGCCATGACCTTTAAGACCCTTGGGTTTTTAAGGTCTATTGGCATGATACCGTTTGGGTTAAGGATGGAGATGCACGGTAAAATGCCCATGCCGCTCATATTTCCGCAGATTGAGAAGATAGAAGAGGTAAAAAAGATATATGAGGAGATAGAAAAGAGAAAAAGAAAAGATACAGTCAGCGGTCAGCAATCTGATAGCTGAAAGCTATATTTATGGCCAAAACCTTAAAATATGCCTACTATCCCGGCTGTGCATCCCAGGCAATAACAAAAGAGGCAGATTCAACAACCCGAAAGGTAGCAGAAATACTCGGTATTGAGCTCCATAATATGCCGAAGGCAAACTGCTGCGGCGCAGGCCTTTTAACAGACTATAACTATGACCTTTATCTTGCCCTTAATGCGCGGATATTTGCCCAGGCAGAGGAGATGGGTATGGACATAATGACTATATGTTCAACATGCCTTATGGTCATGTCAACAGCAAACAAGGATTTGAAAAATGACCCCAAACTCTTAGAAAAGACAAATGAGATACTGGCAAGCGCGGGTATAAGATACAATGGGACTATAAAAATAAAACAACTCCTCTGGGTTTTAGCAGGTGATTATGGGCTGGAGGATTTGAAGAAGAAGGTAACAAGGCCGTTAAAAAATCTTAAGGTAGCGCCGTTTTACGGGTGTCATTCCCTGAGGCCGTCTCGTGCATTGGGTTTTGACGACCCTGAAAGGCCATGGTCCCTTGAGGCTGTGATTTCAACACTCGGAGCAGAGACGGTAGAGTATAATGGAAAAATAAAATGCTGTGGTTTTCAGGTGGATTTGGTTGCAGAAGATACTGCCCTGGAGATGACAGGAAAGAGGCTTTTAAATGCTAAAGATGAAGGCGGAAGCTGCATGGTTACGCCGTGCCCATTTTGTCATATAAATCTGGATAATTATCAGGGTATGGCAGAGAAAAAGACAAGTCATAAATTAAATATGCCGGTTTTTCATCTTGCCCAATTGGTCGGCCTTGCCCTTGGCATAACAACAGAGGAATTGAAACTGTCCAGACATCTCGTGTCGGCACGGGATGTCCTGAAGGAGTCAAATCTTTTATAAGGAGGTTAATTTGAGCCTGTTTATAACATTTGAAGGGGTTGAGGGTAGTGGAAAAACAACACAGATGGAGATGCTGAAGGAGCATCTTGAATGGAAAGGCTTTCAGGTTGTTTCCACAAGAGAGCCTGGCGGAACGGAATTGGGTGAAAAGATAAGAAGTATGCTTTTAAATATAGAAGGCAGGACCATTGCCCCATGGTCAGAGCTTTTACTTTACGCAGTCTGCAGGGCGCAGATGGTTAATGAAATCATAAAACCGGCGCTTCTCGATAAAAAAATTGTTTTATGCGACAGGTTTGCGGATTCCACTATGGTCTATCAGGGATATGCGAGGGGTTTAGACCTTGAGGCCGTTACTAATCTTAATAAGTGGGTAACCGAAGGTATATTGCCGACTGTCACATTCATTATAGATTGCCCGCCTGAAATCGGGTTGAAGCGCGCATTGGATAGAATAGATACACGCACAGGGAGTAACAAAGAAGACCGCTTTGAAAGAGAGGACATTGAATTCCATAAAAAGGTGCGGGATGGTTATCTGAAATTGGCTAAAGCAGAACCTAACAGGATTAAGATTATAAATGGAGACAGAGATATTCCTGTTATTCATAAGGAGATATGTGGTATAGTTGAAAAACAACTTCCGAGGGTTTAATATGCCGTTCAAAGATATTTTAGGGCACGATAGAGAAATAAATATTTTAAAAAAGGCGCTTTCACATGGCAGGATTGCGCATTCCATTCTATTTGTTGGACCGGAAGGCATAGGTAAATGTTTTACTGCCATTTCTCTTGCAAAGTCTCTTAATTGCGCTGCCTCCAACGACAATCCCCCCTCACCCCCCTTTGAAAAAGGGGGGAACCTTTTGTCTCCCCCTTTGAAAAAGGGGGCGGGGAACCCATCCGAAGGATGGGTCGGGGGATTTGATAAAGGCGGGGACACGGTATTTAAAAATGATTTTTGCGGGGATTGTCAGAATTGCAGGGATATAGAGAAGTCCTCATACAGTGATGTTTTCCTGATAGAGCCAAGGGAGCCTGATTCAAAGGGTGGAGGGGTAGACCATGTGGCCGGCACAATAAAGATTGATGCTGTGAGAGATGCGCAGCAAAGACTGTCTTACAGGGCTGTCAGGGGCGGCAAGAAGGTATGTATAGTAGATGGTGCGGAAAAGATGAACAAAGAGGCTCAGAATGCCTTTCTCAAGACGCTTGAAGAGCCGCCGCCTGATTCTGTTATAATATTGGTTGTAAGCGACATAACAGCCCTTTTGCCAACCATAATTTCCCGGTGTCAGAGGATAAATTTCAGACCATTGCCAAAAGGTGTTATGGCCGGGATAATTAAAGAGCGATTGGGAATGACCGAAGATGCAGCTATACTTCTGTCCTATCTGAGCGGCGGAAGCATAGGGAAGGTCTTAAACTGGGATGTGGAATCCATCCTTGAACAGAGGAAAAGGATGGTAGAAATGCTGTCGCGGCTTTCTTTAGCTGACACAGAAGGGATATTTAAAGCGGCAGAGGAAATATCAAAAGGTGAGAGGCCTGTGGAGTCTCTGGAATTTCTAAAGACGTTATACAGGGATATCGCGATATTAAAGGAGGGGAGGGAGGATATGGTTGTAAACTCCGATCTTCTGCCTGTTTTGAGACAACGTGTTGAAGGGCATACATTCTCAAGACTTACGTCGGGTTTTAAAATGATACACAAAGCCCAGGTTGATATTATGCCGCCGAGATATGCAAATAAACAATTGACTGTTGAGAATTTATTGATGCAGTTGGCGAGTTGAGGGAGGGTTATACAATGCCTATAGTAGTTGGCATAAGATTCAAGAAGGCATGCAAAGTATATGATTTTGATGTCAACAATCTGGAACTCAAGATAGGCGACCAGGTTATTGTTGAAACAGAAAAAGGGATGAATATGGGCTGGGTTGCGAGAGGTCCGCTTGATAAACCTGCTCCTCCAAGCAGTAAGCAGGGGGAGGCAAGTCTTGTTCAACCCTTTAAAAAGGTAATTAGAAAGGCTGCGGAGAGCGATATGGAACGGTTCGAGTTCAATAAAGAAAGGGAGGAAGAGGCGGCTTCTATCTGCAATCGGGAGATAGATAAATACGGTCTTGCTATGAAACTTATAAATACAGAATACCTTTTTGACTCCAGCAAGGTCGTATTCTCTTTTATCTCCGAAAACAGGGTGGACTTTAGGGAACTTGTCAGGGATATGGCTAATGAGCTTCATACGCGCATAGAGATGCGTCAGATAGGGGTTAGGGATGAGGCAAAGATGTTAGGCGGCATCGGCCCGTGCGGCAGGATGCTCTGCTGCTCCTCGCATCTTGTGGATTTTGAACCAGTGAGCGTTAAGATGGCAAAAGAGCAGAATCTCTCCCTTAACCCTGCAAAGTTGTCAGGCGTATGCGGCAGGCTTATGTGCTGTCTTTCATATGAGGCAGGTCAGAGCGCCGGGAATGCCGCTAATCCAGCTTCCAATTGCTGCCATTCCCCGCTTAATACCTGCGGGGACAAGTCCAATAATTCTTCACAGAGCCAACCATCCTCTTTACCAGGTGCGTAATTCCAGATGTCTCAAAACAAAAAAAACTTTTACATAACAACGCCCATCTACTATGTCAATGATGTGCCACACATCGGTCATGCCTACACCACGGTTGCGGCGGACTGTCTTGCTCGGTATAAAAGGCTCAAAGGATATGATGTCTTTTTTCTGACAGGCGCGGATGAGCATGGCCAGAAGGTGGAGAAGGCTGCAAAAGAGCGTGGAAGGACTCCTCAGGAACACGCAGACCTGATGGTGGAAAATTTCAAGAATCTCTGGAAGGCTCTGAACATAACCAACGATGAATTTATAAGGACAACGGATGGTGGGCATAAGAAGGTTGTAAGAGAAATGCTCCTTAAATTGTGGGATAAAGGCGAGATAGAAAAGCGGTCGTATTCCGGGATGTATTGCACACCGTGCGAGAGGTTCTGGACAGAAAAGGATGTGGTAAATGGCAACTGCCCTGATTGCAGACGGCCTGTTGAGCATATAGAGGAGGAAAATTATTTCTTCCTCATGTCAATGTATGAGAATAAACTCATTGAACATATTAAAAAAAATCCCGGTTTTATCCTTCCTGAGACGAGAAAAAATGAAGTGTTGGGATTTCTCGAAAACA
>JBBTFC010000025.1:13462-21426 GCA_038042015.1 Deltaproteobacteria bacterium | reverse complement strand
AGGGCTCCCATAAAGAAAATAAAAATTGACAAGACGCTTATGTCATTCCCAAATGATGTTAATGACGATGAAGTAACCTGTATGATAAATAATTTTGAAGAAGATGTTTGGGAGCCAATCTTAATAAATTCCGACTACTATTTATTAGATGGACAACACAGGTTGCGGTTAGCATTTCGTACCGGCATAAAATTTATAGATGTAATCATGGAGAAGAAGAAAGATCCCCTTGTGAGTAAAAAACTCAAGGATGCAATTAAAAGAAAAGAGAAACTTGAAAGATTAATGGGCGCGGCCATCTTATGAAATCCATAACCATAAAAAAATCCAAATCCCTCAAAGGCGAGATAACTGTTCCCGGCGATAAGAGCATCTCACACAGGGCGATTATGCTTGGTTCTATTGCGGATGGTGATACATCCATAAAAGGGCTTTTGAAGGGCGAAGACAATATGGCGACTCTCAAGGCCTTCAGGCAGATGGGGGTTCGTATTGATGAACATAAAAACGGCATAGTTGCCATTCAGGGCAAAGGGCTTCACAGCCTCAAAGAACCTGAAGATGTAATAGACGCCGGCAATTCAGGAACCACCATAAGGCTTCTTACAGGACTGCTTTCGGGACAGAATGTCTTTTCTGTAATAACAGGAGACCAATATCTTAGAAAGAGGCCGATGAAAAGGGTTGTATGGCCATTGAGTCAGATGGGCGCAAGGATATTTGGACGGGAAGATGGGAATAAGGCGCCGCTTGCTATTGTCGGCTCAAAACTGAAAGGTATAACTTACAACTCTCCGGTTGCGAGCGCGCAGGTAAAATCTGCCATTCTCCTTGCAGGTCTCTATGCCGATGGAGGGACAGCAGTCACCGAACCGGCTCTTTCAAGAGACCACACCGAGAGGATGCTGGGCTACTTCGGCGCAAAGGTTGACTGTAAAGGGACAACTGTCAGTATATTAGGCGGTCAAAAACTTATAGGGAGAGAAATAGTTGTTCCAGGGGATATTTCTTCAGCAGCATTTTTCATGGTTGCAGCCCTTATAACGGATGATTCAGAGCTTTTAATAAAAAATGTCGGGATAAATCCCACAAGGACAGGAATTATAGACATATTACAGGCAATGGGCGGAAACTTGAAAATATTGAATGGACGCGAGGTTTCCGGCGAACCTGTTGGAGATATTCTGGTAAAATCAAGTAAGCTCAAAGGTATAGAGATAAAGGGAGATATGATTCCGAGATCCATTGACGAATTGCCGATTGTTGCTGTTGCTGCTGCTTATGCAGAGGGAATTACGGAAATCAGGGATGCAAAGGAGCTTAGAGTAAAAGAGACCGATAGGATTCAAGCAATGACCGATGAGCTTCGGGGAATAGGTGTTACTGTAAGTGCACAGCCGGACGGCATGACCATAGAAGGCGGAAAAAGACCGATAGGGCATGACAGTTGCACAAGTTGGGGTGACCACAGGGTTGCAATGTCAATGATTGTTGCGGGGCTGGCATCGGAAAAAGGCATAACTATTTCAAATACAGACTGCATAGACACATCGTTCCCCGGTTTTATGGAATTATTAGAAGGCGTTAAAAGGACATGAAAAGAGGGTCTATAATTGCCATAGACGGACCTGCCGGTTCAGGCAAGTCCACATTAGCCAGACTCCTTGCAGAAAAACTCCGCTTTACATACATTGATACCGGCGCAATGTACAGGGCTGTTGCGGTCAAGGTACATGAAGAAGGCATTGATATCGAGGATGAGGATAAATTAAAAAAACTTTGCTCAAGGATAAGGCTTCATTTTGAGGACAATAAAATATTTGTTGACGGCAGGGATTATTCTAATGAGATAAGAAAGACCTCCGCAGGCCCCCTTTCTTCAAAAGTTTCGACAAAGAAGACTGTAAGGGAAGCTATGGTGAGATTGCAACGTTCTATGGCTGAAAACAGCTCTGTGGTAATGGAGGGGAGAGATATCGGCACTGTTGTTTTTCCTGATGCTGATGTAAAATTTTATCTGGATGCCTCGGCAGAGATTCGCGGCAAAAGAAGGTATCTGGAATTAAAGGAGAAAGGGAGCGATGTTTCTCTTGGAGAAGTTATTGAAGAGGTGAAGGCAAGGGATAAGAGAGATTCCACAAGAGCCCTTTCGCCTTTAAAAAAGGCAGACGATGCCATACATATAGATACAAGCAATATGGAAATAGAAGATGTGGTAAAAAAAATGGTGGAGGAAATAGAAAGTCACCAGACACAAGACACAGGTCGCAAGATTTAAAACCGGTGACATGTGACTGGTGACCGGTAACCTTATTCCTATGGAAATACTTGTCGCTAAAAATGCGGGTTTCTGTTTCGGCGTAAAAAGGGCCATAAACATGGCAGAGGAGTGCGCCCTGGATGGCGAGGGGCATATCCATACCCTGGGGCCGATAATCCACAATCCTCAGGTAGTAGAGGAATTGGAGAAGAAGGGTATATCTGCTGTCAATGCCGTTGAGGATGTAGACAGCGGCGCAATAATAATTCGCTCCCATGGCGTTACATTGCAGGAGATGGAGCTTGTAAAAGGAAAAGGGCTTAAGATAGTTGACGCAACCTGTCCGTTTGTTAAAAAGACCCATGAGTATGTGGAACTTCTGACAAAAGAAGGTTATTCAATAGTTGTTGTGGGCGATAAGGAACACCCTGAGGTCAAAGGGATTTTGAGTTACGGTGGAAAGGATATAATCGCAGCAGGAAGCGTGGATGAGCTAATGGGGATGCCGAGGAGAAAAAAGATAGGTATAGTTGCGCAGACAACACAGTCAATACAGAATCTTCAAGCCATAGTTGCATTCTGTGTTGCAAGGGCGTCTGAGATAAAGATATTCAATACAATATGCAATGCCACCTCTGTCAGGCAGGATGAATCTACAAAACTTGCAGCGCAAGTGGACTGCATGATTGTTGTGGGCGGGAAGAACAGCGCCAATACCAAGCGGCTTGCAGATATTTGCAGGAAGATCCAGCCAAAAACCTATCATATAGAGGTTGCCGGGGAATTAAATCAGATACGCTTTAATGGCGCAAAAAAGGTCGGCATAACAGCAGGCGCATCCACACCCAACTGGATAATAGAAAAAGTGATAGAGGCTGTAAGTCATATGTGTGAACAGGCAAAGAGGTAAGTGATTTTAACTTGACAAATATACTAAAGTATTATACAAGAGTAAAAGACTCAACTTTTGCATAAATTTTATATAAACTCTTGGAGAGATAAATATATGAGCAGGCATATTGTTCAGGATTTACCACAGATTAGATGGGATTTGAGTTTGGCAAAGCAGTCTATTGTTGACATGGTTGGCAACACCCCGCTCATTAAGATAAATAGAATTACCAAACAGCTTCCCGGGTCGGTGGAGGTTTATGCAAAACTTGAGAGCTATAATCCTGGCGGTTCTGTGAAAGACAGGGCGGCAAAGAGGATGATAGAGGATGCGGAAAAGAGCGGCAGGCTTACCAAAGATAAGATAATCCTTGATTCCACATCCGGGAATACCGGTATAGCATATGCGTGGATTGGCGCTGTAAAGGGTTATGGCGTTGAGTTGGTTGTGCCTAAGAATGTGAGTGAAGAGCGAAAGAAGATACTTAAGGCCTTTGGCGCGAAGGTCGTATTTTCAAATCCGCTTGAAGGTTCTGATGGCGCTATAAGGCTCGCATGGAAGCTCTATGTGGATAATCCTGATAAATACTGCAAACTTGACCAATATAACAATCCATCGAACCCTCAGGCGCATTATGATACAACAGGTCCTGAGATAATAAAGCAGACCGATGGCAGGATTACCCATTTTGTGGCAAGTATTGGAACAAGCGGTACTATTATGGGAGCTGGCAGGAGATTGAAAGAATTTAATCCTGATATAAAGGTGATAGCAGTGGAACCTGCCACACCACTCCATGGTCTTGAAGGTCTTAAGCATATGGCTTCATCAATTGTTCCGGGTATATATCACGAAAATGAGATTGACGATAAAGCGCCTGCGCCCACTGAGGAGTCTTACGATATGGCAAAGAGGCTTGCCCTTGAAGAAGGGCTTTTTGTCGGCCAGTCTTCCGGAGCGGCAATGTGGGGCGCCCTTGAGGTAGCGGAGAAGTTGGAGCAAGCCGTTATAGTGGTATTATTTCCTGATGGCGGAGACAGGTATCTTTCAACGAGGCTGTGGGACTAAACTTTGATTTAAAAAATGATTTCCATACCAAAAGATATTTACAATGAAATAATCGGTCATGCAAAAAAGGCATATCCCAATGAATGCTGCGGGGCGCTGATTGGAAAAGGGAAATTGGTTGCAAAAGCGCGGCTGATGGAGAACATAAATAAAGACAGGGCAAATGACAGGTACGAGATAAACCCGAAGGAATTATTGAAGATTGAAAAAGAGGCATCGCTTGACAGGCAGGAGGTGATTGGTTTTTATCATTCCCATCCAGACCACCCTGACCGGCCGTCGGCCTTTGACAGGGAAAGGGCATGGGCTTTTTACTCGTATATCATTATTTCCGTTCAAAATGGAGAAGATGTTTCGGTAAAGTCATGGACATTTGAGGATGAAAAAGAACCTTTCGGACAAGAGGAGGTTAAAATTTTAGGCTTATGAACTTTACAGAAGAACAAATAGAAAGATATTCAAGACATATAATACTTCCGGAGGTTGGAGGCAAAGGCCAGGCTAAGCTTCTTAATTCAAAGGTCTTTGTGCTTGGCGCAGGCGGCTTGGGATCGCCTATACTCCTGTATCTTGCTGCTGCCGGTGTCGGCACAATAGGCATAGCTGACGGCGACTGCGTTGATTTGAGCAATCTCCAGAGACAGATAATACATGATACAAACAGGATTGGCACACATAAGGCCGTTTCTGCAAAAAAGTCCATAGAGGCCCTTAATCCCGATGTAAAGGTGCACATATACAAAGAAAGGCTGATTGCGGAGAACATAAGAGAAATAATAAGGGGTTACGATATTGTCATGGATGGAAGCGACAATTTTCCTACAAGATATTTAATGAATGACGCGGCATTTTTTGAGAAGAAGACCCTGATATCGGGCAGTATGTTTAGATTTGACGGCCAGGTTACAATATTTAAACCTCACGCAGGGTACCCTTGCTATAGATGCCTTTATTCTGAGCCGCCGCCAAAGGGCCTTGTTCCAAGCTGCCAGGAGGCAGGTGTCCTTGGCGCTTTGGCAGGTGTAGTCGGGGTTATACAGGCAGTGGAGACCATAAAGGAGCTTCTGGGTATTGGCAACACACTTGCAGGTCATCTTCTTATCTTTGACGCGCTTGGCATGAATTTTAGAAAGGTGAAGGTCAGGAGAGACCCTGAATGCGCCCTCTGCGGCGCTAACGCAACAATCAAAGAACTTATTACCTACGAAGAGGCATGTGAATTCCAGTCAGCAAAATGTGGGGCATAATGTAGTTGCCGATTTATCGGCGCTTTTAAATACGCCCATAAATGGGCACACTACAAAACCTATGAAACAATCAAACACATATCTCCACAATCCTGGTTATCTGAAGATAGACCTTATGCTCAAGGGCATAAGGGTTGACGGCAGGGTTTTTAAAAAGGCAGGCTTTGATAAATGCCATGACCTCGTGGATATTACCTGCGGGTTGGATATTATGCTTCCCCGCAGCACATGGGTAACTGCCCCTTATGCTGAAGATTTTGTAAAAGAATCGCCGTATGAACTGATAGAAAAGGGCAATAGATTTTTTATAGTCAATGGCGGTGAGTCGGTTCAGGTGTCTATTGTGCCTACCCCTAAGTTTTATCAGCTTAAAACAAAGACGGGTATCCGGCTCTCAAAGATAGGTCTTGTCCACGGGGGATATGTGGCAATAACCCCTGCAACCCAGTGTGATTTCTTTAATAAAGATATAGAATGCAGATATTGCGCAGGCAGTCCTGATATTCAGGAGGGAAAGGGCAGAACATACACTGTTGAAGATGTGCTGGAGACTGTTGAGGCTGCGTACAAAGAAGGCAAGGCAGAGATTGTATATCTGTCAATAGGTTTTTCAGAGACGCCGGACGGCGGCATAGAGTTTTTGAAGCCGTATATAAAGGCTATAAAAAAGCGCTTTAATACCCTGATTGCTGTGGAGGCTCTTCCTCCAAAGGAGAACAGATGGATTGATGAAACTTACGCAGTTGGCGCGGATTCTGTTTTGTATAATCTGGAGATATTTGATGAAAGACTTTTTAAAGAGATATGCCCCGGAAGAGACAAGCTTATTGGAAGAGAAAGGTATCTTGAGGCCTTAAGATACGCCGCTGCCATATTTCCGAACGGCACTGTGGCGTCTCATCTTATTGTTGGGCTTGAACCAATGGAATCAACCATGAAGGGGATAGATTTTTTAACCGGTATTGACGTAGTGCCGATACTCCCTATTTACAGGCCTTTAACAGGGGGAAAGATTTTAAAATATAAAATGCCGTCTACCGATGAGGTTGCGCCGGTATACGGACATCTTTACAAGGCTGTTATGGCAAATAAAATAAATACAAACTGGGTCAGAGATATAAGTATTGTGACAACGCCGTTAGAGGGAAGGTTTTTTGTCGGCGCAGAGGCAAGGATAAAAAGATTTATACAGAATTTCTACAAATCAAGGTTAGGATTAAAGGCAGCATGGAGCCTTGCAACCCTGCGAAGGAAGTTGAGGGTCAGGATAAGAGAATCGTCAGACGGGGTGAGGGAGGGCTAACAGGGTGAAGATAGAGATAGACAGACGCCCCATCTGGCTTATTATTGTCTTAAAGAGTTTCAGGCTGCTATTCTTTCTGGCAATCGGGTTAATCTTCTTTTACATTATAAATCTTCCAACACCGGATGGGCTTTCAATTCAGGGACAGAGGGCTATTGCCCTATTTGTCATTTGTCTTATTTTGTGGGTTACAGATATACTGCCGCTTGCCATAACAAGCCTTCTGGCGATTGTAACAGTGCCTTTGCTGGGGATATTAGACAAAAAGGAAACATATGCGCTGTTTGGAAATGAGCCGGTTTTTTTTATACTTGGGGCATTTATCCTTGCCGGCGCTGTCGTGCATTCCGGATTATCCGGCCGTATAGCTCTGGCTATTATGAATAGATTCGGAAAGACTGCAACAGGGCTTCTTTTGAGCATATTTTTTCTGGCTGCAATACTTTCATTTTTTATGTCAGAACATGCTGTGGCGGCAATGTTGTTTCCGATTGTGCTTGATATCGCAAAGGGCCTGAACCTGAAACCAGGCAGGTCAAATTATGCAAAGTCATTATTTCTTGCCCTTGCATGGGGGTGTATAATCGGCGGCGTTGCAACATTTCTGGGAGGCGGGAGGGTTCCACTTGCCGTTGGCATGCTTAAAGAGGCAACAGGCGCAGGCATTGATTTTTTTGAATATACCATTGCTGTTTTCCCGACAGTCGTGATAATGCTGATAATCGGCAGCGCTTTTCTTATTAAATTCTTTCCAATGGATGTTGACGGCATAGAGCAGGCAAGGACTATATTTGCCCGGAAGATTAATGTCATCGGCAAGATAGGATATGTGGAATATGCGGTAGGTATTGTAATGGCAATGACAATATTGTTCTGGCTGTTTTTGGGCAAAGAACTTGGGATAGCCAATATAGCTATTGTTTCTGTTGTTGGGCTTTTTATATTAAAACTTGTCAGATGGAAGGATATTGAGGAGTATGTAAACTGGGGTATAATACTTATGTATGGAGGCGCGATAACACTTGGCGCAGCAATGGAAAAGTCAGGCGCTGCGGCATGGATAGCAAATAGAACTATCGGCGATTGGGCAAATAACCCTTGGGTTATTATTGCGCTATTTTCCCTTTTAACAATCCTGCTGACAGAGGGGATGAGCAATTCGGCAGTGATAGCTATACTTATGCCGGTGGGGAT
>JBBTFC010000025.1:0-13362 GCA_038042015.1 Deltaproteobacteria bacterium | reverse complement strand
GGGATAAAGATATGAACTGTGTGCTTTTAATACTTTCCACATCAAGGACATCGCAGGATGCTATAGAGTATGCTGTTAATCTGGCAAAAAAAGAGAAGGCAAAGCTTGTAGTGCTTTACATTGTGGAGACAGAACTTGCCAATGAGGTATTTGATAAATTTACAGACATAGGTTTTATAGGCGACAAACCTTCAACACAGCTTACTGAGGCGATAATGAAGGAATACCGGCAGCGCGGCTATGAGGAGATGGGCAAGGTTCAGATAAGGGCAATGGAGGAGAATGTGGATTTTGACGCAGTTACAACCCAGGGCGATTTTGTTGAAAAGGCCATTGAGGTGATTGAAAGATACAAGGTTGATGTGGCAGTGACAATAAAAAGAAAACGTTCAGCGTTTCTAAAATATTTTTCAAAGTCTATGGTAGATGAGCTTGTTGAAAAGGCGCCTTGCAAGGTGGAGGTGTTTGAAGAATAAAAAATATTTACACAGATTACAAAAGCCGATTACACAGATTCAAACAAAGGGGGTTTTAAATCTGTGTACTCTGGGTTTAAAAAATCTGTGTAATCAATTATTAAGGAGACGACATGACTCATCAAAAGGCAACAAATATAAAATGGCATCACGGAAAGATTACAAAACAGGACAGGACAAACCTGATGAAGCAGAAGGGACTTACCCTGTGGCTTACCGGCCTGTCAGGTTCAGGGAAGTCAACGATTGCTGTTGAGCTTGAGCATGCGCTCCTTGAAAACAGTCATCAGGCGTATATCCTTGACGGCGATAATATCCGGCACGGCTTAAATAAAAATCTTGGATTTTCACCGGAGGACCGCTCTGAAAATATCCGGCGCATTGGAGAGGTGGCAAGGCTTTTTACAGATGCAAATATCATAACAATAACGGCTTTCATATCACCATACGGGCAGGACAGGGAAAATGCCAGAAAACTGCAAACGGATGGGGAATTTATAGAGGTATATGTAAAGTGTCCGCTGGATGTCTGCGAACAAAGGGATACAAAAGGGCTTTATAAAAAAGCCCGCGCAGGCGAGGTCAAAGAATTTACAGGCATATCAGCGCCGTATGAAGAGCCTCTGTATCCTGAGATAACAATTGATACTTCAAAACTCTCAGTTGAAGAATCAACAAAGGCTATATTGAGCTATCTTGAAGAAAAGGGATACGTAAAATTTTAAAACAGGTTTAGGTTGAGGTTAAGGTTAAGAAAAAAACTTTTACTCAACCTCAACCTGTTTTTTTAACTATGAAAATAGACGACTTAACAAAAGAAACACTTGATAGGTTGAATGCCATGCCCGCAGAGGAACTTATCAAATGGGCATTTGAAAACTTCAGGGAAAAATGCGCCATAGGCACGAGCTTGCAGCTTACAGGCGCTGTAATAACAGACCTTGCAAGCAGGCATTTAAAAAAGTTTAGAGTCTTCACCATTGACACCCTTCGCCTGCATCCGGAGACTTATGAGGCAATATCTGCTGCGGAAAAGAGGTATGGCCTGACTATTGAGAGGTTTTATCCGGAAGAGGGCGCCTTAGAGAACATGATAGAGAAATTCGGCGAATATCTGTTTTTTATGGATAAGGCAAAACAGGAATATTGCTGTTTTATAAGAAAGGTTGAGCCTAACAGACGCGCATTAAAAACCCTTGATGTCTGGATAACAGGTTTAAGGAGAGACCAATCTAATTACAGAAAAACTGTCTCAAAGGCTGAGATTATTGAAGAAGATGGAAGGAAGATTCTAAAACTAAGTCCACTTGCTGACTGGAGTATGGAAGATATATGGCAGTACATCAAAGAAAACAAGCTGCCGTATAATAAGCTCTTTGATAAAGATTATGATTCCATCGGCTGTATAATATGCTCAACACCGCTGGTTAAAGGCGAGCCGCCCCGCTCTGGCAGGTGGAGATGGTTTAATAAAGAGGATGAGAAAAAGGAGTGTGGTATACATATTAAAGGAGGAGATAATAAATGATTGGTCTTATTGAGCCGCATGGCGGCAGGCTTGTGAACAGGATTCTTGAAGGAAAGGAAAGGGATGCCATTTCAGAAAAGGCGCAAAAATTAAAAAAGACGCGCTTAAATGACAGAGAAATATCTGACCTTGAGATGATTGCAATCGGCGCATTCAGCCCCCTTGAAGGATTTATGAAAAAGGGAGACTATAACAGCGTCATGGACAATATGAAGCTGTCAAACGGCCTTCCCTGGACAATCCCGATAACACTTTCTGTTACAAAGGATGAGGCAAAAAATATAAAAGAAGGTGAAGATGCAAGCCTTGTAAATGATGCAGGAGAGATACTTGCAATCTTGCATGTTGAGGAAAAATTCAGCCACGATAAAGAAAAAGAGGCCATTCAGGTCTATGGCACAAAGGATATGGCGCATCCTGGTGTTGCAAAGGTTTTTGAGATGGGTGATATTCTTCTTGGGGGCAAGGTTTCTGTCATTCACAGGGTAAAACAGGAGAAATTTAAAAAATACAGGCTTGACCCTGTTGAAACACGGCATTTGTTTAAAGAAAAGGGTTGGAAGAGGGTTGTCGGCTTTCAGACAAGAAATCCAATTCACAGGGCGCATGAATATATACAGAAGTGCGCTTTAGAGGTAGTTGACGGCCTTATGATCCACCCGATTGTCGGTGAAACAAAAGGAGATGATATCTCTGCTGCTGTGCGGATGAAATGCTATGAGGTATTATTAGAGAACTACTACCCGAAGGACAGGGTTGCCCTTGTTGTAAATCCTGCGGCAATGAGATATGCAGGGCCAAAAGAGGCAATATTCCATGCGCTCATAAGAAAAAACTATGGCTGCACGCATTTTATTGTCGGAAGAGACCATGCAGGTGTGGGGAATTACTACGGCACATTTGACGCCCATTATATATTTGATGAATTTGACCCTCAGGAGATCGGTATAACGCCGATGTTTTTTGACCACACATTCTACTGCAAAAAATGCGAGGGAATGGCTTCGTATAAAAGCTGCCCCCATGACTCCAGCCATCATGTTACACTTTCAGGCACAAAGGTGAGGGAGATGTTAAGGGCAGGGGCAATGCCGCCGCCGCAATTTTCAAGGCCGGAGGTCGCTAATGTTTTGATAGAGGCGATGAAGATGGTCTGATGCGGAAAATTATAAAGCCCGTTTTCGGTCAAAAGAGGCTGGGTACGGGCTTTACGTTATGGAAGATAATTTGTCAGGTCAGGCTGCCGGAGTGTGTGACGGTAGCTGTGTTATGTTCACCGGAAGCCTGAATGTAAAATTACTCCCCTTGCCGTATTCACTATCCACGCTTATGCTTCCTCCCTGCATTTCCACATAACGTTTTATCAGGGCAAGACCGAGCCCTGTTCCTTCGTGTTTTCTGCTTAATGAACTATCGGCCTGTTTAAATTCCTTAAAGATCATGTCTATGTCTTCGCTTTTAATCCCTATCCCATTATCTATGACAGATGTCTGCAGATAATAGTTGTTGGACACGGCATTGACTTTTATATAGCCGCCTTCTCCTGTGAATTTGACGGCATTGCTCATAAGGTTATATATTATCTGCTCAAACATCCTTTTGTCAGCCACAATTGTGGATATATTATCGGCTATATTAACCTCTATAGAGATCCTTTTTTTGAAAGCCATTGGATATATGATGGCCTGTATTTCTTTTATGGCAGCCGGAACGGAGAATTCTGCGGGTTTTATCTCCATCTTGCCTGCCTCTATCTTTGAAATATCAAGGATGTCGTTTATCAGCGCAAGCAGATGACTGCCGCTCTTGTGTATGTACTCCGCGTATTCCGTCTGCTTTGCAGTTAATTCTCCGCACATGCCTTCATAAAGCATCTCTGAAAAACCCAGGATAGAATTGAGCGGTGTTCTTAGCTCGTGCGACATATTGGCAAGGAATTCCGATTTCAGGCGGTTCACATCCTCCATTTCCTTATAACTCCTTTTCAGGTCTTCGGTCCTTTCTGCAACACGTTTTTCCAACTCGGTATACGACTGGTTTATTTTCTCCACCATCTGATTGAATTCCATGGCAAGTTCCTCTATCTCATCGCCTGTCTTTATATCAATACGATGGCTCAGATCGCCGCTTCCTATAATCCTGGCGCCGCGCTCAAGGATATGGATAGGCTTTACAATCCTTCTTGCTGCCCAGAATCCCATTGCGGAAAGGATGCCAACCGAGAAGACCAAAAGCAGCAGAGTCCTTTTTAGCAGGGTGCGCATAGGCGCATAACTTTCTTCCGGAGACTGGCTGACAAATGTATACCATTTATTGCCGCCAAAGATATTCTTCCCATAATCGAATGAGAAGGCTAACGGAGTAAATCCTGCGATGGCATCTACATCACCACGGGCATTATCCTTGACAACAGCCCAACCTCTGCGGGTTAAAGTAATATCCCGCATAAGCTCCTCTGTAACCATCTGAAGATGAGGAGAAAGCATAGAGTAGATTAGAATTGACCCGGAGGAGTTGATCAGCATGATATGACCGCTATTGCCGATTCGAAGTTTTTGCACCACCTGTAAGAGCCTTTCTATCTTATGGACTATACGTACAACACCGAGAAGGTGATTTCCTCCTTCGTCCATGATAGGGGCTGCGATGCCCTGCAGATACTGATTTTTATCCGGATCAAGATATATCTTGCTTATATATAATTCCCCTTTACCGTTATTATAGGCTGTCTGCCACCACTCTTCATTCCCAAAATAAAGATACTTGGTCTTGTCTGTAGACGCTACCAGCGCGCCTCTTGAGTCGGTTATAAAAAGCTCTGCATATTCGCCTGTCTGCTTCTTGATATCCAGAAGATACATGGCAGCAGGGTTTAACAGATATTTTTTTAAAGACTCGTCTTTGTTTCCAGTCCTTACCCATTGCAGATCCATCTGCCGTATCTCTTTTTCAATTGAGGCCTCTCCCCTGCCTGCATACGCCTTGTTGGCAGACCTGACTGCATCTCTTAAGACCGGGGATATGGCCAGCCCCCTGATGCTGGAAACATACTGTTCTATGATTATTTCTATGTTGCCTGCTATCTCTCTGGTTATCCGCGCAAAGTCCTTCCCTACAGATTCTGTGAGCTCCTTCCTGCCCTGGAGGTAAACAAAGGATGTGCCCACAATAATAGGGAGTATTCCAACTATAAATATAGAAACAGCTGTCCTTCGCTGAATAGCCTTTTTCATATTTTCAGGCCTTCTTCTTTTTTGGTGATATCTTTTCCAATGACTACAAGGCCTATGACCGTGCCTCTCCTGTCCTTTAATCTTGAAATTGTGAGACTGATACGCACAATATCTCCGCTCTTTTCCATAAGCCTTGTATCGTAATTTGACACATTTCCATACTCGACCGCCCTTTCCCTTATCCTCCTGTAATCCCTCTTGTCAACAAACATGTCTTCAAATCTAACACCCACCATATTTTCTCTATTATAGCCGAGTATATTTTCGGCGCCCCTGTTAAACTGAACAATTTCGTCATAAAGTGTGGTGGTAATAATCATATCTCCGGAATATTCCATGATGTTCTCCAGATATTCCTTTGTTTTTTCCAGTTCAGCGGTTCTTTCATCCACCATAGTTTGAAGTTCTTTATTATATTTCTCAATCTGGTCTCTGGATGTCTTTAAATCAAGCGCCATCTGATTAAATGAGGTAACCAGATCTCCAAGTTCATCCTCTGTTGTCCTCTCGACCTCATGATAAGGGGCGCCTTTGGCAACACTGCTGGCAGCCAGGGATAATGCCCCTATGGGGGTTGTAATCCTATGTGATATGTAAACGGATATCCCTATTCCGGCAACTATCGTAATAATAGAAAAGGTTATAATCTGCTGTAAGGCCTTCTCTTTCACATGGTCAGCCACTATGACCACATTATCAAGCGACCGCCATGTCTCGTCATACAAGGCATCCATATTGTTAATAAGGGCAAGCTTTGCCTTGTCCGTATCCTTCAACAGGGTAATAAGGTTTGCGCTCCGCTCCGCATCTGTCCAGCCTAAAGACACCTCTGTCCTTTTTCGTATAAAATTGAATTCATCTCCTGCCTTTTTAAGAAATTCTTTTTCATTGTCCTTGAGCCTGAGTTTACCTACATATAAAATCTTTTTTTCCACATCAAGGGCAAGCGACTTATAGTAGCTTGTATCGTGCAGATGATCTTTTATGAGCACATCGTTAATATCAAGGAAGAGTTTGCCAGATTCTCTGAGGCCGTTCACCATATCATATTCATGCGCCTGCACAAGGATCTGGCCTGCGGTTCTACTGACATTACCCAGCGCCAGATATCCCAGAATGCTTACTGACAGCGTAAGACACAGGATGGCTGCGTAACCAAGCATAAGCTTTATCCTGATTGTGAGTTTCATCTGCATGCCCCCTTTAATGAGTTTGCGTAAATACTATCTGAAATCGGCTACTGTCTCTTTTCCTTTTTCAACTGTTATGCTTTTAGCCGGGCCAACAGTCCTTTTATACCATATCTTAAGGTTATATACCCCGGGAGGCAGATCCTTTATCTGGTATTTCCCGTCTTTGTCCGGGACTACAAAATAGGGGTTCTGCAGCGCCAGTATATAGGCTTCCATGTAAGGGTGGATATTGCATAGAATGACTACCTCGCCGAGACGATCAAATGTGAATGGCCTCACCACTCCTTTAGGATAGGTGCCAAGGTTGAACTTGTGTCCCGCCCATGACGGTGTATAGACATTATGAAGCAGACCGTCGCTGTTATGAAAATCCACTGTAGTCCCTATAAGCACAGGAAGCACATAGGGAACAAAAGTCATGTCAATCGGGTCCATTATGGGATTTTTTTTAGAAGGTATGAATGTGCCGCCTGCTTTTTCAATATAGACCACTGCCTTGCCCGCATCTTCATCTGACTTATATTTGACAGTTCCCCTGATAGTCTCTGCGTCTGCTGTATTGACGGATAATATGAATAAAATCATAAAGAGTGAGCCTTTTGCAAAAGTTCCTATTCTGTCATTCCCGCAGAGATTCTGAGCGGGAATCTGGTTATAACTGCTTGAAAAACCATATCCCCGATAGTTGCATTCGGGGATGACAAACAGTTTTGCAAGAGCCTCTATTAATATGGCTTTAAGAAGTATTTTCATCTGTTTCATCGGTGTTTCCTCCAAAAATTTAGAAATACGCTGAAAAATCATCAAATATCAAACTCCAGTTTCATAAACCCACTGTCACTATTTCCATTCATTATATCAAGTTTTCCATCAATAATCAGCTTCATGTTGGCCTGGCAGATTTTTGATTTTTATAACTTGTTCAATCCGTTCAATGCCGCAACCTTATATGCATCTGACAATGTTGGATAGTTGAAGACCGTATCCTTAAAATAATCTATCGTCCCTCCAAAACTCATAACTGCCTGGCCTATGTGTATAAGCTCTGATGCCCTTTCCCCTATTATATGAACACCTAAGAGCCTCCTGTCTCCTCTGTGGAAAAGGAGCTTAAGCATGCCATATATATCTCCGGTTATCTGCCCCTTTGCAACCTCCTGGAAAAGCGCGCAGCCAACCTCATAAGGTATGGCCTTTGCGGTCAATCCTTCCTCTGTTTCGCCAATCATGGATATCTCCGGAATCGTGTATATGGCAAACGGAAGATAATGGACTAACTCACAGGTAATCTGTTCTCTGTGAAATGCGTTGCAAACCGCCCTTCTTCCCTGCTCCATTGATGTAGATGCCAGCGCCGGGAATCCTATAACATCCCCTACTGCATATATGTGAGGGACAGCGGTCTGGTAGTTTTCGTTCACCTTGAGGCTGCCCCTGTTGTCCTGACTTAAGCCTATTGCCCCAAGGTTTAGCATGTCAGTATTTCCTACCCTGCCCATGGTATAGAGGAGCTTTTCTGAAACAGCCTGTTTTCCGCTTTTTAAGTGGGTAACAACCCTATCCTCCTTTTCTACCACTATCCTTACCACCTCTTCACCGAGTCTGAGGGTGATGCCGCTGTGCCTCATCCAGTAGATTAGGCTGTTTACAATCTCTTCATCTGCAAATGGAAGAAGCCTTGATTTCTTTTCTACAAGGTCAACCTTTACCCCAAGGGAGGCAAACACACAGGCATATTCACAACCAATGACCCCGCCGCCGATTATGGTGATGGTTGACGGTATATTATCTATCTTTAATATTGTGTCTGTATCGTATATATGGCTCTCATCGAAGGGTACCTCTTCAGGCCGAAGCGGTCTTGTGCCTGTTGCTATAATGATAACCTCTCCATAAAGTTCTTCAGCCGCAGTTGTCCCCTTTACAGCCAATCTATGCTCATCTATAAATGAGGCCTCTCCGTAGATTATCTCTATATTATTTCTGCTGAACTGGTCTATTATTATCTCCATCTGCTTTTTAATCACATCCGTCTTTCTGTGCATCAGTTCCTGCAGGGTTACCTCTCTTCCAATGGCAAGCTGAAAACCAAAGATTGCCCTCTGTTTAAAACCAGCGAGAAAAAGCGCCGCCTCCCTTAATGTTTTGCTGGGCAGAGTTCCTGTGTGAAGACCTGCCCCGCCGATATACGGCTGCCTTTCTATGACTGCAACCTTTTTTTTAAGTTTTGACGCCTGAAATGCAGCCCGCTGGCCGCCTGGCCCCGAGCCTATTATAAGCACATCAAATTTCCTCATGAAAACCTCCCCAAGAGCTTCATAAAGGATATATCAATATAATTGAAAAGACAACCCCGAAAGGATTCCCATAAAAAAAACCTTGACTCATGCGAGGGATTTGCTTTACATTAAAAGTCTTCATTGGGGGATCGTCTAACGGCAGGACGCAAGACTCTGACTCTTGCTATCCAGGTTCGAATCCTGGTCCCCCAGCCAGAAATACAGTGGTCAGTGGTCAGTGAACAGTTATCAGGGGAAAACTTTTAGTAACATTGGTTTATTGCTGTTCTAACTTAACACTGATCACTGCTTTAAAAAGGGTCCCATCGTCTAGAGGCCTAGGACGGAGCCCTCTCAAGGCTTAAACACGGGTTCGAATCCCGTTGGGACCACCAGGATTATAAGAGGAGGGTTTTATCCCTTGGATGCATATAAATTAGACGACGGGCTGCAGATAATTTGCAATGGTTTGTAAAAATGCCTTTATATTTATCGGTTTGGCTATATAATCATTAAACCCTGCCTTTAAAAAACTCTCCTTGTCGCCTTTCATTGCATGGGCTGTTACCGCAATAATGACAGTGTTATTCAGCGCAGGATAATTGCGCATCCTGCGGGTAACCTCAACCCCGTCTATCTTGGGAATCTGGATGTCCATGAGGATAAGATCCGGCGTTTCTATTAGCGCCTTTTCAAGCGCCGCTTCGCCATCCATGGCCTCTATTACCGCATACCCCTTTGATATAAGGAGGTCGCGGAAAAGCTCCATGCTCTGCTCATTGTCTTCAGCTATCAAAACCTTTTTCGCAACCATCTTATGCACCTCTGTATGCCATAACCATGTCCCCGCCTTTTCCCATAGCCTCGGACAGGGCATTTTGCGCCGCTAAAATAATCCCTTCAATGTCATTGGCATCATCAGGATATGCTGCCACACCCACGCTCGCGCTTATCTTTCCTTTGGGCTGGTTCTCCGCGTTATAAAACGGAAAACTCTCAATTATGGACTTGAATCTCTTTGCCAATTGTAAGGCAGGGGATTTTGATGTATTTGGAAGGAGTATTGCAAGTTCATCCATTCCATATCTGGTTGCGATATCATAACCCCTTAATGTCTTTTTTATAAGCTCCGCTGATTTCCTCAAGACCGCATTGCCGTAAAACTCCCCGTTTCCGGCAATATATGCCTGAAGGTCGTCAATGGCTATTATTAAGAGGGAGTATGACTGTTTGTATCTGTCAGCCCTCTTTGTCTCCTGATTAAGCCTGATATTCAGATAGCGGTGATTGAAGAGTCCTGTAACCTCATCCACCAGTCCAGCCCTTTTAGGATATAAAGATTCCAGTTCCTTTATCTGGTCTGCAAGATATTCTTTTGATAAAGAACCCTTATCTATAACCCTGTCAATATAGCCCATGACCTTAAGCCGTTCGTCCGTGTCCATCTCTTTTTCAGTCAGGAGAAATACAGGTATCCCCTGTGTCGCGGGGGTGTTTTTTAATCTGTGTATTATATCGAAACTGGAGAGCTCGCTTAAACCATTAAACATCATATCAACGATTATAAGGTCAGGCCTTGCAACAAGCGCAAGCTCAATCCCCTCTTCTCCATCCTTTACGCTTAACACAGAAAATCCTTCCCCTTCTAATGCTTCCGAGATAGACATTACCATCTTCTCATCCTTTTCTATAAGGAGTATGGTGGCATGTAGGCTTGATTTTTTAAATATAGGCCTTAATTCATTGAGTCTTTCAATAAGCCTTGCCCCGTCCACAGGTTTTACAAGATAATCCGCTGCGCCGAGGACAAAGCCCAGTTCTTTATTTCCTATTATTGAATTTATTATAACATGGATATCTTTGGTCTCCTCATGGCTTTTTAAGTCCTGCAGCACCTCCCATCCGTCTTTATACGGCAGCATCACATCAAGGGTAATTGCAAACGGCTTCAGTTCCCGCGCCTTCTTAATAGCCTCATTCCCATCAAAGGCATGGGCAACCAGGTAGCCTGCCTTTGCGAGATGGATGGTTATAAGCTCGGATGTGGGAAGGTCATCTTCTACAACTAAAACAAGAGGGGCAGTAACCCCTGTTCGAAATTCGGGGTCAGGCATGTGGAGAAATTGTTTTTTCTCAGAACTGCCAACTAATAACTCAGGCCTGTCCTGAACAGAGATTACAGTCGGCATAATAAAACTGAATGTGCTTCCCTTGCCAAATTGACTTTCAGCCCGGATTATTCCGCCGTGAAGTTCCACAAGTCTCTTTGTAAGCGCAAGCCCGAGCCCAAGTCCTTCGTGCCTTCTCGAATAACTTCCGTCAACCTGTTCAAATTCCTCAAATACCTTATCAACATCCTGAGTCCTTATGCCTATGCCCGTGTCTATTACAGAAATCTTCAGCGGTTGTCCGCCCTGCCCTGACGAATCGGCAACTCCCTTCTCAGCAACAAGCGCAACCCTTCCATCCTGCGGGGTAAACTTTATTGCATTAGAGAGGAGATTGTAGAGTATCTGTTTGAGCTTTATCTCGTCGGCAGTTATCTCCGTTAATTCAGGATCTAATTTTACCCCAAGTATAACTGCTTTTTTAGCGGCTAATGGTTGAACTATAGTCATAACCTCATCAATTATGGCCGGAAGCGGGAAGGTGGAGTAGTCCAGGGTCATCCTTCCGGCCTCTATCTTTGCGATATCCAGAATATTGTTTATAAGCTGCAGAAGGTGTCTGCCTGATGTCAAGACATTGCTTGCGTATCTGGCCTGTTTTTCATTCAGGCTGCCAAATGAGTCTGTCAATAAAATATCGGAAAAACCTATGATGGAATTTAATGGCGTCCGGAGTTCATGGCTCATATTGGCTATGAACTGATTCTTGACCCTATTAGACCTCTCTAACCCCTTATTGGCGTGCTCAAGCTCTAATGTCCTTTCTAATATCCTTTCCTCGAGCCGCTCGTTTACCTCTTTAAGTTCCCTGTTCTTTTTGTCTATCTCCTGCCGGATCTTTTTCTCATCGGTTATATCCTTGCTGATGCCCACCGTTCCGATTACCTTCCCTGCGCTGTTGTGGAGGTGGGAGAGGCTAAGGCTTATATCAACCACACTTCCGCCCTTTGCCGCAAGCTGCGTTTCGTAATTGGAAACACCGCCGTCCTTATCCATTTTGCCAAGTATCTTAATTCTTTCATCCCTGTTATAGTAAAGTTCAGACGCCGGTCTGCCAATTACCTCGTCTATTTTGTACCCCAATGTCCTCTCTGCGCCTCTGTTAAATTCAACAATCCTGCCAAAAGTATCAGTGGTTATTATTATGTCGGCTGAATCCATTAGGACATTTTTCAGATAATCCTTTGTCTCAAGCAGACTGTCAGTGTTATCCTTCAGTTCTTTCAGAATCTGGTGCTTTTCTATTGCAAAGGTGGCCTGTGTGCCGAGCAGAGAGAGGAATGATATTTCGTTTGCGGTAAACCTGCGGGGTTTGAAATCATCTATATATAATATTCCGATAATACGGCTGTTGGCGAGGAGCGGTACGGCAATGAGAGACCTTACGCCTTCTTCAAGCATAAGCGGATTATTGAACAGAGGCTCTTTCTTTATATCGCTTATTGCAACCGGTTTCTTTGCGCCAAGGATATGGGCGGTCATGCCGTTTGGTCTGACCTTCCATCTGTCCACCTCTAAAAATTTTTGAGAAAACCCCTTGCTTGCCGCAATCCTTAATTCCCCTGCGCCTGCGTCATAAAACGCAATGCTTCCGGCAGGCGCATTTACAAACTCTGTGGATTCTTTTATTATCGTATCCAATACATCTTCAAGATGATGGGCAGAGGCAAGTATGATGGCTATGTCATATAATTTCTTTGACTCTGCCAGATTTCTCTGTATCCCATCATGCTCTGCCTTTAGTTCGTTTAAGAGATCCCAAATAAGCCTCGCGCTCATCCCCTCTACAATCTCTGCCTTAAGGCCTCTCTTTTTCTTAATCTCCTTTGAAATGGCATCGCTGCCGGTAACATTTATGACAATGTCTATATCCTTTATTTTGAGGAGTTCATTATAATCATCGGTGGCAAATATCTCAGATGCCTTTGCCAGCTTTATGCCTGGGGCATTCTTATCCCTATCTGCAATGCCAACCACTTCAATGCCGGATATATCCTTTAAAAGGCAAAGCAGGGCATAACCGCCCTTGCCTGCGCCTATAATAGCGATCCTTTTCATACGATGCGCATTGTAACAACTATCCTGTGATAATGTCAATAAGCTAATGGCCGCATAGCTTGACAATGCCGGGAGAAGTATGTAATCATAAAAACATGAAACACAACATTTTTCTGAAAGAAAGGGGTTTTATAAAATGATTGCAGCAACACAGCTCAGGGTGGGGATGAGTATCCTATACAACGGAGAGCCATACAGGGTGACGAGCGTTCAACATATAACGCCGGGCAATTGGCGCGGCATGGTACAGACAAAATTGAAAAACCTGAAGACAGGTTCAGCCATTGGAAACCGCTTCCGCTCTGAAGATAAGCTTGAAAAAGCCCATCTTGAGCAGCATGAGATGGAATATCTGTATAGCAGCGGCACGGACTATTATTTTATGAATACAGAAAATTATGAGCAGGTATTGCTTACAACAGAAGAA
>JBBTFC010000024.1:0-5967 GCA_038042015.1 Deltaproteobacteria bacterium | reverse complement strand
GGAAATACCAGCTATGTCCATTGCAGATATATTTTGCATTTAATATACCCCCCAGCCTCTTAATATCACCTACTGTTCCAGGATAGACAGTTTTAAATATTTTTTTACCATCTTTGCTACCCTGTCCATATCACAAAACGGCAACTCTCCAAGGACAGGGATATTGGCAAGTCTTTTTATCTCTGCTTGATTTGTAGAAATGGTTTCATCAATAGATAATGAAGGGTAGTTAAGTATGATGCCCTTAACCTCAATGCCGATAGATTGGGCATATCTGACTGTCAGAAGCGTGTGGTTTATTGCCCCAAGCCTTGATGCGGCAATGATGATAATCGGCAGGTTGAGCAGTTTTATCAGGTCTGCAACGGTCTCATTCTCATTTATAGGCGCAAGCAACCCCCCTGCGCCTTCAACAAACATCACGCTGTGCATTAATGCAAGTTTATCATAACATTCTTTTATCCTGTCTAATTCTATAATTTTACCTTCAACCCTTGACGCAACGGCTGGCGCAAGAAGGGCCTTGAAGCGATATGGATTTATCAAATCCATATCATCGTCAACACCCGACATCTTTTTAAGGAAAATAGCATCCTGAGGCTCAAGCCTCCCGTTTTTTTCAGGGCAACCTGTTTCAACAGGCTTCATCACGCCGACATTAGCGCCTTTTTCCCTCAGCGCCGATACGATGCCGGCGGTAACAAAAGTTTTACCCACGCCTGTATCAGTGCCTGTGATAAAAAAGCCTTTGGCTGCCATAGTCAGGATAGTAGCAGACTATAAAAGTTCAGTCAAATTAACGAAATATTATTGACTTGTTTACGAAAAAGGCATACTATCCCAGCCATTGAAGTTTAAAGAGATGGTGATTGGATTATGAGGATACGAAAGGCTGTATTTCCTGCCGCTGGTTTTGGGACAAGATTTTTGCCTGCCACAAAGGCAATCCCAAAGGAGATGCTGCCCCTTATAGATAAACCGTTAATCCAGTATTCTGTTGAGGAGGCCAAAAACTCCGGGCTTGAAGAGATAATTATTGTAACAGGGATGGGCAAAACCGCTATTGAAGACCACTTTGATGTAGCCTTTGAACTGGAGATACTCCTGAGGGAAAAAAAGAAGGCGGATATATTAAGGATGGTTGAAGAGGTGTCTAATCTGGCGCACTTTTCCTACACACGGCAGAAAAAACCATTGGGTCTCGGACATGCTATCCTTTGCGCAAAAAATCTTGTCGGAATGGAGCCATTTGCTGTATTCTTAAGCGACGATGTAATAGATGCAAAGATTCCGGTTATGAAACAGATGCTGAGGGTTTTTCACCAATACCCAGCTACTATACTGGCGGTTCAGCAGGTTCCGATGAAAGATGCGCATCATTATGGTATCATAGAGGCAAAGAGGATCGGGCCGAGGATTTACAAGGTTATTGATATGATAGAAAAGCCGCACCCGAAAGATGCGCCTTCAAATCTGGCAATTATAGGAAGGTATATCCTTATGCCCGAGATATTTGGCATGCTGGAGCAGACCAAGGCAGGCAAGGGCGGAGAGATTCAGCTTACTGACGGGCTTAAAATGCTTTCCAAAAAACAGCCCATATATGCATATGAATTTGAAGGGGAGAGGTATGATGCCGGCGATAAACTCGGTTTTTTAAAGGCCAATGTATCCTTTGCGATAAAGAATCCTAATATAAAAAAAGAATTTAAGAAATTTTTAAAGGGGCTTAGGCTCTAACAAATTGTAAAATGCAGATTGGAAAATAGAATCTAAAATTTAAAATCTACAAAGGAAAAAAGGGAGCGGCAAGTGGCAAAGATACCCAAAAAAGAGGTCATGGATCAGCCGGTTTCTAAAGATATTGGCATGATCTTCCGATACCTGTACGAAGAGACAGAGAATATCGGGCTGCATAAGGAGTCGGCTATAAGCCATACCCCTGTTGTTGATATACTTTCAACATCGGACAGCATAATAATTGAGATTGAGCTGCCGGGCATAAGGCCGGGAGAAATAGATGTTTCTATCCTGCGTGATGCGCTTACTATTAATGCCCTTAAGTATGAGTGCTTTGACGAAAAAAAGATAAATTTTGTCTGTATGGAAAGAAGCTTTGGGAAGTTCTTCAGGGTTATAGACATTCCATCTCCTGTTGACACAACCACAATAAAGGCGGCATTCAGGGACGGATTATTAACCATTACATTGCCGCGGATTATTAAAGAGAAGCGCGGAATTCCAAAAAAGATTATTATAGAATCATAAAATCAGCTCATAGTTCATAGCTCATAGCTTTTACTATCAGCTATGAACCATCAGCTATCAACTGAATTATTTGGAGGGGCATAGTGGCCGACGAAAAAGAAAAACAGGAACAAAAGGGAGAAGAACTTCAAATCCCCGATACCCTTCCCTTGCTGCCGATAAGGGATATAGTAATATTTCCTTTTATGATAGTCCCATTGTTTGTCGGAAGGGAAAAGTCCATATATGCTGTGGATTCGGCCCTTGCAAAGGAGCGTCTTGTTTTCCTGACAACGCAGAAGGATATTTCTAATGAGGAGCCGGAGCCAAAAGACCTATATCAGACAGGAACAGTTGGAATGGTAATGAGGATGCTGAAGCTGCCTGACGGCCGTGTAAAGGTGCTTATTCAGGGGCTTGCGAGGGGAATTATAAAAGAGTATACCCAGGAAAAACCCGGCTATATTGTTAATATTGAAAAGGTTAAAGAAGCCCCTGTGCTTCAGCCACCCCCTGAGGTAGAGGCGCTGATGCGGAATGTAAGGGAGCAGCTTGAAAAACTTGCCTCGCTTGGCAAAACAATATCTCCGGAAATTATGATGATAATAGAAACCGTAAATGAGCCCGGAAGATTAGCTGATATTGTGGCTGCAAATCTCGGCCTCAAGGTTGAAGATGCCCAGATTATCCTGGAAATAATAGAACCTATAAAGCGGCTTGAAAGGGTGAACGAATACCTTGTAAAAGAGCTCCATGTTGCCACTATACAGGTAAAGATACAATCCCAGGCAAAAGAGGAAATGGATAAAAGCCAACGTGAATACTATCTGAGGGAACAGATGCGGGCCATAAAGAGCGAACTTGGCGAACTTGAGGAGATAACCGAAGAGATTGATGAGATAAGAAAAAAGATAAAAAAAGCCAAGATGCCGCCTGATGTTGAAAAAGAGACATTAAAACAGACAGACCGGCTTGAGTCGATGCACCCTGATGCGGCAGAGTCTGCAATTATAAGGACATACATGGACTGGCTTGTTGAACTCCCGTGGAGCAAATCAACAAAGGACACGCTTGATATTAAAAAGGCCAAGAATGTCCTTGACGAAGACCACTATGACCTTGAAAAGATTAAAGAGCGCATACTTGAATATCTGGCGGTAAGAAAACTTCATGAGAAGAGCAAAGGTCCGATACTTTGTTTTGTCGGCCCGCCTGGCGTTGGCAAAACATCGCTGGGCAGGTCAATAGCAAGGGCAATGGGCAGGAAATTTGTGCGCATATCCCTGGGCGGGATAAAAGACGAGGCCGAGATAAGGGGACACAGGAGAACGTACGTGGGCGCCCTGCCTGGAAGGATAATACAGGGTATGAAGCAGGCAGGCACAAACAATCCTGTATTCATGATGGACGAGATAGATAAGGTAGGGACAGATTTCAGGGGTGACCCCGCTTCAGCCCTTCTGGAGGTTTTGGACCCTGAGCAGAACTATGCATTCAGCGACCACTATCTGAATCTTCCATTTGACCTTTCAAAGGTTATGTTCATAACAACAGCAAATATGCTTGACCCTATCCCTGATGCGCTAAAGGACAGGATGGAGGTGCTGGAACTGACAGGATATACGGAAGAGGAAAAACTTGAGATTGTAAAGAAATATATTATTGAGAGGCAGCTGGCTGAAAACGGTTTAAATAAAAAACTCATTGAAATAACTGATGACGCAATTAAAAAGATAATCTCCCAATATACAAGGGAGGCTGGTTTAAGGAATCTGGAAAGGGAGATAGCCTCTGTTTGCAGAAAGGTGGCCAGAAAGGTTGCTGAAGGAGAAAAAGGATTGACTATTGTCAGCCCAAAAACTATTGAAGAGCACCTTGGCGTTCCTAAGTTTATACCTGAGGCGGAGCAGGAAGAGGATGAGATAGGCGTTGCCACAGGCCTCGCATGGACGCCTGTAGGAGGGGAAATCCTTTATATAGAGGCGACAACAATGAAGGGGAAAGGGAATCTTACGCTTACAGGCCACCTCGGGGAGGTAATGAAGGAGTCGGCGCACGCAGCCTTAAGCTATACAAGGAGCAGGGCGAAGGCCATTGGACTTGCGGAAGATTTTTATAAAGAGATTGATATACACATCCATGTGCCTGCGGGCGCAATACCGAAGGATGGGCCGTCAGCCGGCGTTACTATGGCAACTGCCCTTATATCAACGCTTACAAAAACACCTGTAAGCAAAGATATCGCGATGACAGGGGAGATTACCTTGAGAGGAAGAGTGCTGCCGATAGGCGGCATCAGGGAAAAGGCCCTGGCAGCGCTTCGGGCCAAAATAAGGACCATTATATTGCCGGAGAGGAATAAAAAAGATATAGAGGAGATACCAAAGGAAATCCGGAAAAAGATGAATTTTATATTTGTAAGGCATATGGACGATGTGCTGAAGATAGCGCTAAAGAAAAAGATTAAGGCAATTAAAAAGCCCCTTCGTCCCATAGGCAAGAGAAATGTTGCTGTGGCAAGGTAGTTACAGAGTGTCAAAGTGTCTTAGTGTCAAAGGGACAAAGTTTTTCTCTGACACTCTGATACTTTGATACTTTGACAGTTTATTTATGCAAATCAAAGAACTTGGAGAGCTTGGTCTTGTAAAGAAACTGACTGAACAGTTCGCACCCGGCCATCCAAGGGTTGTAAAGGGTATCGGGGATGATGCATCTGTTACAATACAGGATGATTCCCAATATCTCCTGTGCACCACAGATACACTGGTTGAAGATATACACTTCTCTCTGCAATACACACCTTACTACAATCTTGGCAGGAAGGCGGTAAGCATATCTCTAAGCGATATTGCAGCCATGGGTGGAACGCCGATGTTTCTCTTTACATCAATAATTCTTCCGCCTGCAACTCCGATAGATTTTATAAACCTTCTTTACAAAGGTATAAAGGAAAAGGCTCTTGAGTTTGATGTTGCGCTTATCGGCGGCAATACATCAGCTTCTTCTGATAAGATAATAATCAACACAACAATACTTGGAGAGGTTCCAAAAGATCAGGTGATATTCAGGAAAGGGGCATCTGTTGGAAACGGGATATATATAACAGGCCGCCTTGGGGATTCAAGCCTAGGATTGAAGATGTGGAAGAAAAAGGACAAAAAGACAGTAACAGACCCTTTTTTAAAGGATGCAATGTTGGCGCATATAGACCCTTCACCCCGGGTAAAAGAAGGGAGGGCTATTGCAAAAAAAAAACTTGCAACCTCAATGATTGATGTAAGCGACGGCCTGATTTCAGATTTAAGGCATATCGCGGAAGAAAGCAGGGTTGGGGCGCAGATATGGCTTAAAAAACTGCCTCTCTCCACAGGCCTTAAAAAATGGTTGTCAGACCATCCTCAGGATATAGCGCTTGCGCTTAGCGGAGGAGAGGATTATGAGCTCCTGTTTACTGCCCCAAAAGGCAATGCCCCTCAAATAGATGCCCTGTCAAGTGAGCTGGACATACCGATAACACAGATTGGTGAAATTGTGCCGGAGGGATGCGGGATAACTGTATTGGATGAGAAGGGAGATATATTCCATCTTGCAACTGAAGGATTTGAACACTTTAAGACAGAGTAAACATACATGACCTTCGGTCACAAAGGGGGATGAAAATTTAACCCACCCTCACCTTAATCCTCTCCCTGAGGGAGAGAAAACTATTTTACTCCCTCC
>JBBTFC010000023.1:0-23377 GCA_038042015.1 Deltaproteobacteria bacterium | reverse complement strand
TTTTTTATATCTGTTATGTCTGATTTAAACATATTCCTCTTTCCCTCACTTTATCCCTTCATCTTCTCCACCTCTTTTACTATCACATCCACAATATCCTTTTCCTTTACCTTCTTTATTGGCTTGCCCTTTATATACAACATTCCGACACCGTCTCCGCCTGCTATGCCTATGTCTGATTCTACTGCCTCACCCGGGCCGTTTACCACGCAGCCCATGACAGCTATGTTTATTGGCCTTGTGACATAAGAGAGCCTTTTTTCTATCTCGCCTGCAAGCTTTATTATATCCAGCTTTATCCTTCCGCATGTAGGGCATGAAATGATATTTACGCCATGTTCCCTTAATTTCATTGATTTTAATATCTCCCAGCCTACCCTCACCTCTTCCACCGGGTCGCCTGTGAGTGAAACGCGCAATGTATCTCCTATCCCTTCTGATAGAAGGATGCCAAGACCCGCTGCGGACTTAACTGTTCCAGAAAACACAGTGCCTGCCTCTGTGATGCCGATATGGAACGGATAATCAACTTTCTTAGATAGAAGCCTGTATGCCTCAATGGTCTTCCATATATCAGATGCCTTCATGGATATTTTAATATTCCGAAAATCAAGGTCTTCAAGTATCCGTATATGCCGCAAGGCGCTTTCAACCATTGCCCCTGCTGTGGGATGGCCGTATTTCTCCAGTATATCCTTTTCCAGAGAACCTGCATTGACGCCTATCCTTATTGGTATCTTCCTTTCCTTTGCCGCTGTTACAACTGCCTTGATTCTCCCTTTGTCTCCAATATTGCCGGGATTGAGTCTCAACCCATCAATCTCTTTATCAATAACCTTCAAAGCCAGCCTGTAATCAAAATGGATGTCTGCGATAATGGGTATGGTTGCGGCCTTTTTTATTTTAGCAACGGCTTCAGCAGCCTCCATATTGGGAACGGCAACACGGACAATCTCGCATCCTGCCTTTTCCAAAGCCTTTATCTGATTGATGGTTGCCTTTACATCGGATGTATCGGTGTTTGTCATAGATTGGATAGAAACGGGATGGCCGCTTCCAATCTTGACGCTGCCTACTGTGATTTGTCTTGTTTTTCTGCGGTTTATCGGAGTTATGTGGATTTTGTTATCCAATATGGTCATTAGATTGGTGCCCAAGGCCGGACTCGAACCGGCACGGCAGTTTCCCACCTCAGGATTTTAAGTCCTGTGCGTCTACCAATTCCGCCACTCGGGCATATTTAGTCAGGAGTTCGGAGTTAATGGAGGCGGCGAGCGGATTTGAACCGCTGCATCGCAGTTTTGCAGACTGCTCCCTTAGCCACTTGGGTACGCCGCCGTATTGTGTGTGATAGTATAATTACCCTGTCCGTTATTTGTCAAGACAAAAAAAGGTACACACCACAGTTAAATTTCACTTGATAATACATCTTTCATCTGTTAGGATGCGCCTTAAGTAATAATTCAGCAATAGCGCACCATTGCTGAAAACAGCAAAAAATAACCTCATCTCATATATGCAAGGGAGTATCCTATATGCCTTTTAATTATCTTCTGGGTCTGTTCTCTAACGACCTTGCCATTGATCTGGGCACTGCAAATACAGTTATCTATGTAAAAGGCAAAGGGATTGTATCCAACGAACCTTCTGTAGTTGCTGTAAAAATGGATGGAAGGGGAAGGAAGGTTCTGGCTGTGGGGAAAGAGGCCAAGCGTATGCTTGGCAAAACACCCGGCAATATTACAGCCATACGCCCCATGAGGGACGGGGTAATAGCTGATTTTGAGATTACGGAAGTGATGCTGAAACATTTTATAAGAAATGTTCATAAAAGGAGATTTGGGCTGAGACCCAGGATAATAATCTGCATACCTTCCGGCATAACGCAGGTAGAGCAGCGGGCTGTCAGGGAGTCAGCGCTTTCAGCAGGGGCAAGTGAGGTCTTCCTTATGGAAGAACCGATGGCGGCAGCTATTGGCGCAGGTCTCCCCATAACAGAACCATCAGGAAATATGATAGTGGATATCGGCGGCGGTACATCGGAGGTTGCGGTTATATCTCTGGCAGGGATAGTGCAGTCCGTGTCAGTCAGGGTAGCAGGCGATAAAATGGATGAGGCTATTATTCAATATATAAAGAGAAAGCATAATCTTTTTATAGGCACAGAGGCGGCGGAGGCCATAAAGATAAATCTTGGACTTGCGATGCCTGGTGAAGAAAGAAAAACGATGGAGATAAAGGGGAGAAACCTTGTGACGGGCATACCAACAACAATGGTACTAGACGGCGAAGAGGTGCGGGAAGCGCTGACAGAACCGCTTACTGCCATAATAGAAGCGGTGAAAGCTGTGCTGGAGAGAACCCCGCCCGGCCTTGCGGCAGACCTTGTTGATAAAGGGATTGTGCTGGCCGGTGGAGGGGCGCTTTTGAAAAACCTTGATGTAATTTTAAGAGAAGAGATACAACTGCCTGTAACCATTGCAGATGACCCTCTGACATGCGTTGTCCGCGGCGCCGGTAAGGCGCTGGATGAGATGAAACTCCTAAGAGAGGTGTCTCTGCCGTCTTAAATAAGTTGTAACATTGTATTTATTCCCAATGAAGGTGGCACAGGCTTCCAGCCTGTGTGATGACAGGCAAGATGCCTGTCCCACCGGATTGAGCCCATAAAGGGCAACGTTACCATGCATCTTGAAAATTATGGTAAGTTTTGTAAAGAAACATCAGCTCATTATAACTTCTACTCTACTGTGTCTTTTGGCGCTTCATATAGCCTCCACCAATACCAAAGGCATAGGCGGAACCATCATCACCGGCAAAGTTATCTCTCTTGTAACCTCACCTGTCCAATATGGCATCTCTTCTGCAGTAAAGAAAATCAAAACAATATGGGCGTCCTATATATATCTTATAAATGTAAATATGGAAAATGCCCTGCTGAAAAACAATATAGAGAAACTTAGGGAGGATAATAATCAATTAAAAGAGGCCATGCTCCTGACTAACAGATTAAAAGAAATGCTGGCCTTTAAACAGGATGCAGCGCCGACAGCAGGGGCCGCTTCTGTCATAGGGATTGAAAGCTCAGGATGGATAAAAACTATAACTATAAATAAAGGCATCTCCGATGGAATCGGGCGGGATATGGTCATCGTGACTCCGCTGGGTATTGCCGGCAGAATAATAGATGCGCAGTCAACAACCTCAAAGGCCATCCTTATTACAGACCCGCGATGCGCTATTGATGTAATCGTACAGAGGAGCAGGGTCAAAGGTATAACCGGGGGCAATGGCGCTGACAGGCTGGTATTAAAATATGTACGACATGAGGATGACATACAGGTTGGAGATATATTAATATCATCCGGTCTCGGCGGCATATTTCCAAAAGGCATGGCCGTGGGGGAGGTGGTCCGTGTAGAAAAGGGAGAGGATAATTTTTTCATGGATGTGGAGGTCAAACCAAGCGCAGACCTCAGAAGACTGGAAGATGTTCTCATTATTGCAGGAAATGACAGCCTTGCGTCCTCTCTTAGCCTTATACAATGAAAAAATTTATTGTTTATCTTGTCTTTGCCCTGCTCTTTCTGGTAATAGAGAATACCCTGCTTATCCTCTTTCTTCCATCACTCCTGATTCCGGACGTTATCCTCATAATGGTTTTTTATCTCGGATTTAGCAGCCGTTCCATTTCAGGGATGCTGACAGCCTTCAGTCTTGGTTATCTCACTGATGTGTTTTCAGCAGGGGTAATTGGCGCCTCATCATTTACGCTTGTAGTTGTGTTTGCCGTTACATCCATGCTGGCAAGGCTCTTAAATTTAAACAGCATGCTCATAAAGATCGGAGGGACAATCTTTATGAGCATATTAAAAGGAATATTGACATACCTTGTTTTCAGGTTCTTAAACCAAGATATCCCATTTTATATTATCTTTCCCGCAGCAATTTCTACAGGCATAATAAGCCCTTTTATATTCACTCTGCTAAAAAAGGTGGAAAAGAAAACCAAAATCACGCATTACAATAGAGTGGATAAATTAGAAGTATAGCAGGGGCAGACCTCTGTGTCTGCCCATCTGTGAATGGGAGGTTTAACGGAGTGAATGCTTATTTGGGGCAAAATGAACCAGGAGATCTGAAGGCAAGGCTTTGGATTGCAACCGGCATTGCCATATTCATATTTTTTCTGCTCATTACAAGACTATGGTTCCTGCAGATATTCAAAGGAAAAGATTTCAGGGAATTATCAGAAAATAACCGGATAAGGCTTGTCAGAACAATAGCGCCGCGCGGACTAATCATGGATAGGACAGGAAAGATAATAGTAGAGAACAGGCCTGCCTTCCATCTCGCAATAATCCCTGAGGATGTAAAAGATTGGGCAAAGATAAAAAAGGTTCTCCCGGCTATTGTTAATATTACAGAGGAGGATATTGAATCAAGGATAAGCCAGGCAAATGATAGGCCGTCATTTCAGTCAATAAAACTAAAGTATGACCTGACATGGGAAGAAATAGCGAGGATTGAGGCCTTCAGGCTTGATATGCCCGGCATTCTGCTGGATATAGAACCAAGGCGGATATATCCTTTTGGAGATGCTGTTTCTCATATTGTCGGGTATCTTGGCGAGATAGATGAACAGCAGTTGAAAAAATTAAAAAAGGCCAATTATGTGCCAGGGGATTTTATCGGCAAGTACGGAATAGAATATCAATTGGAAAAATATCTGCGCGGTATAAGCGGCGGCAGGCAGATAGAAGCAGATGCCATGGGAAGGGAGATAAAGCTTCTAAAAAAGATAACCCCGACACAGGGATATAATGTATACCTCACAATAGATATAGATACACAATTAGCGGCAAACATGGCAATGAAAGACAAGGTCGGGGCAGTAATAGCGATGGATCCTCAAAATGGCAAAATACTTGCCGCAGTAAGCGCCCCCTCTTTTGATCCAAACCTTTTTGCAGCCAGTATTAAAAAGGAACAGTGGAGCAGTCTTATTGCAAACCCCTTTCGCGTTATAGAAACTAAATTCACCCAGGGTCAATACCCTCCTGCATCTACATTTAAACTCATAACTGCCGCGGCAGCGCTTGAAGATAATATAATTACCCCTTCAACAAAGATATATGCGGGCGGATCATTCTGGTTCGGCAACAGGGAGTTCAGGGACTGGAAAGCGGGCGGACACGGCATTATAGACATCCACAGGGCAATTGTGGAATCATCAGACACCTTCTTTTATCAGGTTGGATTAAAAATAGGAATAGACCGTCTTGCATATTATGCAAAGGGTTTCGGGCTTGGCAGAAAGACGGGCATTCACCTCACAAATGAAAAATCAGGGCTGGTTCCATCCATCAAATGGAAGAAGGATGCATTCGGCGCAAAGTGGTATGAGGGTGAAACAATATCAATATCAGTGGGTCAGGGTTACCTTACAACAACGCCGCTTCAGATGATGAATGTATATGCTGCCATTGCAAATGGCGGCAGGTTATTCCTGCCTCAGCTGGTAGATAGAACTGAAACACAGACAGGAGAGGTTATAGGGAGATTCGCGCCACAGGAAATAGGAAGGGTTCCTGTATCACCTGTAAATATGAAGATACTCCAGGATGGGTTAAAAGGAGTGGTAAATGAAAATGGAGGAACTGGATGGACAGCAAGACTGCCGAGGGTAGAAGTCGCAGGCAAAACAGGAACTGCCCAGGTAATAAGGCTTAAAGAGAACACCCCCAGAAAAAAACCAAAGGACACCCCTTATGAACAGAGAGACCATGCGTGGTTTGTAGGTTATGCGCCGGCGGAAAACCCTAAGATAGCCGTGGCCGTCATTGTAGAACACGGCGGCTTTGGCGCAGAGGCAGCTGCCCCTGTTGCCCGCGAGGTTATTAAAACATATCTTAAGAAGATAGGGAGCAATGGCGTATTAAATACAGGACGAGAGTCAGAGCTAAAAACACCTGAGATAGATACGCCGGACAATACGATAGCAGAGGAGCCGGATATCAATGATTGACAGAAGACTCTTGGTTCATTTTGACTGGATTATATTTTTTTTAGTTATATCCTTGTCTATTATAGGCATTATAAATATTTACAGCTCCACCTTAATGGACAACAACAGCAGCCTGTATGAAAAACAGTTGATATGGCTCGTAATCGGCCTTGGTTCCATGTCCATTATTACCTTTATCAACTACATACATCTGGAAAGGCTTGCATATCCAATCTACGGCTTATCCATTACTCTTTTAGTTGCGACATTCCTTTTCGGCCGCACCACAGCAGGCGCTACACGATGGCTCGATATAGGTATTGTTTCATTTCAACCGTCAGAATTTGCAAAGATTGCTATAATAATCATCTTGTCTAAATATTTCAGCACAGCGAGGATCCCTGCCAAAGGGCTGTCTATAAAGGATTTAATACTGCCTTCCATCCTTATTTTAATTCCGTTTATCTTTATTGCCAAGCAACCGGACATGGGAACAGCTATTATTGTATTCTTCATTTTTGCCTCTATGGTCATATTTGCAAAGGTGCGTATTAAAACGCTTATAGGCATTGCAGCAGTATCTTTACCGCTCGTACCCCTTGGATGGCATTTTTTAAAAGGCTACCAGAAGGCGCGTTTAACGAGTTTCTGGGATCCCACTCTGGACCCTCTGGGCACAGGTTATCACATACTCCAGTCAAAGATTGCCATCGGCTCAGGAGGATTTCTTGGAAACGGATTTACACACGGAACCCAGGGACAGTTAAGATTCCTCCCTGAACACCATACAGACTTTATCTTTTCGGTTCTATCTGAGGAATGGGGATTTGCCGGTTCCTTTATAACACTGACCCTGTATTTCATTCTGATACTCTGGGGATTAAACATAGCGCAAAATGCAAAGGACAGGCTTGGGACGTTCCTCGCATTCGGCGTATCATCCATGCTTTTATGGCATATATCAATAAATATAGGCATGGTGACAGGGATACTCCCGGTTGTGGGAGTCCCGCTTCCATTTATAAGTTACGGCGGCTCTTTTCTTCTGACAGCAATGATCGGCGCCGGTATACTTGCAAATGTAAGCATGCGGAGGTTTATATTTTAAAAAAAGTTGCATTATTTATTGCAACAGGGATGTATGTGGGTTATTCTCCTTATGCGCCGGGAACGTTTGGAAGTCTCCCCGGGGTAATTATATGTTTCTTTTTATCGCAGTCAGGCCCGTTAATATACTCAGCAGCCTATCTCACAAGTTTTTTAACTGCAATATGGGCGGCAAGCATTGCAAGCAAATATTTCGCCCAAAAAGACCCGGGGCAGATAGTATGCGATGAAGTTGCAGGCTTTATGACTGCCATGTTTCTGGTGCCATTTACATTGTTTAATGTAATTATTGTATTTCTCTTGTTCAGGATTTTTGATATATTTAAACCCTTCCCTATTAATGTGATAGACAGGAAAATGGAAAGCGGTTTTGGAATAGTATTGGATGATGTTGCGGCCGGCATATACAGTAATATTGCATTCCGCCTTATTATGTTAATATGAAGAGAAAAGAAATAGCCGCAGAAACAATAGGCCGCCTTATGAGAAAATTCGGACTTACCCTTGCTGTAGGAGAGTCATGCACCGGCGGCCTTGTGTGTCATAAAATAACAAATATATCCGGAAGCTCCAAATATTTCAGAGGCGGAGTGATTGCATACAACAATGACATAAAAGAACAGGCGCTGGACGTATCTGAAGAAACATTGAAGAGATTCGGCGCTGTAAGTAAAGAGACCGCAATAGCGATGGCGCGGGGGGCAAAAAAAAAGTTAGGCTGCGATATTGGCCTATCGGTAACAGGTATTGCAGGCCCAACAGGGGGAAGCAGGGCAAAACCTGTTGGAACGGTATTCACAGCCATATCAGGCAAAACAAGGGAAGAAAACAAGAGATTTTTATTTAAAGGAACAAGACAGGCTATAAAACTTAAAGCATCAAATAAGGCGCTTAAGATGTTGGAGGAATTTTTATTAACAAAGCGCTATGGAAAAAGATAAAACTATAAGGACATTCATTGCCATAGAGCTGCCGGCAAAGATAATTGATGGTCTAAAAGAAATTCAGGATGAATTAAAAGACGGAACTAATAAGGTAACCTGGGTAAAACCGGAAAATATCCACCTTACAATAAAATTTCTTGGCGATATAGAGGCCGATAAGATAGATAGTATAGTAGGATTGTTGGAAGGCGCGGCTGCTAAAAGCCGCAGCTTTGATATATCTGCCAAGGGAGTTGGGTGCTTTCCGACAATAGACAATCCACGGGTATTATGGGTTGGCATAGAAGAAGGTAATGTAAACATGGCTGCGCTTTATAACAATATAGAGGATGCGCTATCAGCCATCGGCTTTGCAAAGGAGGAGCGGCCTTTTAAACCGCATCTTACCCTTGGGAGGATAAAGTTTCTCAAAGATAAAAAAGGCTTAAAGGAACGGATTGAAAGATTCAAAGATATAACACTTGGGCAATATATGGTAGACAGCATCTGCCTTTTTCAGAGCAGGCTGACGCCTGAAGGGGCGGTTCATATAAAGTTAGAGAAGATTGAGCTTACGCATAAAAAATACAGACTTCAGAAGGAGTAAGCGCTAAGCAGTAGGCAGTTACTGCATATTCCTTACTTATAGAAAGGGAGGCTCTATGACATCAACAGATAAGGAAAGGGCAATTGACCTGGCAATAGGCCAGATTGAAAAACAATTTGGAAAAGGTTCCATAATGCGGCTTGGCAAAGAGGGCGCTGTAGCAGTCGATATACCTGCAATCTCCACAGGCTCGCCTGCAATTGACATAGCCCTCGGCATCGGCGGCGTTCCAAGAGGCAGGGTAGTAGAGATATTCGGCCCGGAATCTTCCGGAAAAACCACTCTCACATTGCACATTATAGCCGAGGCGCAGAAAAAGGGGGGAACTGCCGCATTCATAGACGCCGAACATGCGCTGGATACGGGATACGCAAAAAAACTCGGCGTAAAGGTTGACGAACTGCTCTTATCACAACCCGATACAGGCGAACAAGCATTAGAGATTGCAGAGGTGCTCATACGGAGCGGCGCAGTGGATGTTCTGGTTATAGATTCTGTGGCAGCCCTTGTGCCGCGGGCTGAACTTGAAGGCGAGATGGGGGACTCTCATATGGGACTTCAGGCAAGGCTTATGAGCCAGGCGCTCAGAAAACTTACAGCAACCATAAGTAAGTCAAAAACCTGCATGATATTTATAAATCAGATAAGACATAAGATAGGCATTATGTTTGGGAATCCTGAAACTACCACAGGCGGCAATGCATTAAAATTCTATGCGTCTGTAAGAATGGATATAAGAAGGATAGGGGCTATTAAACAAGGGGAAGATGTTATCGGAAACAGGACAAGGGTAAAGGTGGTAAAAAACAAACTGGCGCCGCCGTTTAAAGAGGCGGAACTGGATATCTTGTATAACGAGGGTATTTCAAAAGAAGGCGATCTGATTGACCTCGGTGTTCAGGCTGCTATCGTAGAAAAAAGCGGCGCATGGTATTCCTACAACGGTGAGAGGATAGGTCAGGGACGGGAGGCTGCCAGACTTTATCTTAAAGAACACGGCGATGCAGCCTCTGCCATAGAAGAGGGGCTATTTCAGCGCTTCAGCATAAAGCCCGATAAGAAGGAAATTCCACCTATAAAGACAGAGGAAAAGGCAAGGCTTTCTAATATGGCAAGGGGAAGAAAGGAGGGTTAAGGAGAAATGGAACTGCATGATGTTTTAAATGTTGCTGTCAAGGAAAAGGCGTCTGATGTGCATCTCAAGGCAGGCCTCCCCCCGATATTAAGAATATACGGAAGCCTGGCGCCTGTAAAAAATCAGGAGAGGCTTACACCCGACGAAGTAACTAAGATAGCTATGAGACTTATGAATGACCCGCAAAAAGAAACATTTAAGGCAACCCATCAGCTTGACACATCTTACAGCGTGCCGGGCCTTGGAAGATTCAGGGTGAATATATTCCAGCAGAGGGGCTCAACAGGGATAGTTCTCAGGGTTATACCCATAGCTATTCATTCTATTGATGAGCTTCACCTCCCAAAGGTGCTTGAAAAGATAGTCGGCGAGGCAAGGGGGCTGGTTCTTGTAACCGGTGTTACAGGGAGCGGGAAGTCCACAACAATAGCCTCCATGATAGACTATATCAACAACCACAGCACATATAATATCATAACAATAGAAGACCCTATTGAATTTCTGCACAGGGACAAAAAATCTATAATAAACCAAAGAGAGCTTGGCGTTGACACCAGAAGCTTTGCAGAGGCTTTGAGGGGCGCGCTCAGGCAGGACCCTGATATCATAATGGTGGGAGAGATGCGGGATATGGAAACCGTTGAAATAGCGCTTACTGCCGCAGAAACAGGGCATCTGGTTTTCTCCACGCTCCACACAATAGACGCTATGGAAACCATAAACCGCATAGTTGCCGTGTTCCCGCCGTATCAGCAGAAACAGATAAGGATACAGCTTGCAGGCGTTATAAAAGGGATTCTATCCGAGAGGCTTATCCCGACAAAGGACGGCAAAGGAAGGGTGCCGGCAGTTGAGGTACTGGTATCTACAGCCAGAATAAGAGAGTGTATAGAAGATAAGGAAAAGACAAAAGAAATCCATGACGCAATTGCCAAAGGTTACACAACCTATGGGATGCAGACATTCGACCAATCCATAATGGGGCTGCTTAATAATGGATTCATCTCTTACGAAGAGGCGCTGGCGCAGGCAAGCAACCCTGACGACTTTGCCCTGAGGTTTAAGGGTGTAACTGCCACGAGCGATGAGGGGTGGAAGGATTTTGAAAAACCCAAGGAAACTCAGGGTAAAAAGGAAGAGCCAAAGATAGATATAGAAAGGTTTTAAATAGTTGTTAGCTCATGGCTGATAGCAACTACTATGAACCATGAGCTATTTGAGCTATGAATGATGATATTCGTTATGCCAAAACCATTGCCCTCAAATATCTCTCCCGCGCCTCAAGGAGTGTCAAGGAGGTTGAATCAAAACTCAAAGAAAAAGGCATTAAAGATGATTCAATTAAGGAAACCTTACAGTATCTTACAGACCTTGATTATCTGAGCGATGAGGCATTTGCAAACCAGTGGGCAGCCTCAAAAATAAAAGCAAGATTGTGGGGGAAAAACAGGATAATCCACGGTCTCAAACAAAAAGGCATATCAGAAGAGATAATAAAGCGGATAATAGATGATTTAGGAATAAACGAATTAGATACAGCTAAACTCGCCCTTATTAAATGGTTGAAAAACAAGGAACAGCCGGAAAGCAGCGGGCAGGAAAAACTGGGACAAAAGGCCGGCGCATATAGACACCTCCATGCAAAGGGATTTCCAGCAGATGTAATATATGATGTATTGAAGAAATTTTATAATGGAACAGAAGACTGATTATGAAGACAAATGAAATAAGAAAAACTTTTCTGGAATATTTCAAAAAAAATGGGCATACCATAGTTTCATCCTCGTCTCTTGTGCCAAAAGGGGATCCCACATTATTATTTACCAACGCGGGCATGGTTCAATTCAAGGGCGTATTCCTTGGCGAGGAAAAAAGGGATTATAAAAGGGCGGTCTCTGTCCAGAAATGCATGAGGGCAGGCGGCAAGCATAATGACCTGGAAAATGTGGGCAGAACTGCAAGACATCATACATTTTTTGAAATGCTGGGGAATTTTTCATTCGGGGATTATTTCAAAGAAGAGGCGATAGCATTTGCATGGGAGTTTATAACAAAAGAGATGGGGTTTGACCCAAAGGATCTCTGGGTGACTGTATTTCGGGAGGATAATGAGGCAGCAGGAATATGGGAGAAAAATACAGGCATATCAAAAGAACGCATTGTCAGGATGGGAGAAAAGGACAACTTCTGGGCAATGGGAGATGTCGGGCCATGCGGGCCGTGTTCAGAGATTATTATTGATCAGGGCAAGGATATTGGCTGCGGCAGGCCAACCTGTGCGGTGGGGTGCGACTGCGACCGGTTTCTTGAAATCTGGAATCTGGTGTTTATGCAGTACAATAAAGACTTAAAAGGAAAACTCTCTCCTCTGCCAAAACCAAGCATTGACACCGGCATGGGGCTTGAAAGGCTCGCCGCAATAATGCAAGGCAAGAAAAGCAACTACGAAAGCGACCTGTTTGCGCCTATTATTAATTTTATAGAAGAAGTTTCAGGAAAAAGCTATGGCGAACTGGAAACAAATGATACATCCATCAAGGCCATTGCGGATCACAGCCGCGCAGTGACATTTCTTATAACAGACGGTATCCTGCCGGGCAATGAAGGAAGAGGTTATGTCTTAAGGAGGATTTTAAGAAGGGCGTCCAGACATGGAAAACTCCTTGGCATAAATGAGCCGTTCTTATACAAGGTATGCGGCAAGGTAATAGAGGGTCTGGGGGCGGCATATCCTGAAATAATTGCAGCCAGAGACTCTATTATAAAGGTAATTGAAGGCGAAGAATCCCGCTTTCTTGAAACCCTTGAAAGGGGATTAAATATATTAGATGAAGAAATAAAGACACTAAAACAAAAGAATAAAAGGGTAATCCCCGGTAATGTTGCGTTTAAACTCTACGACACATACGGATTTCCTCTTGATTTGACTTCTGACATAATCAGGACACAGGGCTTTACGGTGGATGAGGAGGGCTTTAACACGGAAATGGAAGAACAACGGTTTAAGGCAAGAGGGGCATGGAAAGGCTCAGGTGAGATAAAGACACATGAGATTTACGGCAAACTCGTAAGCTCCGGCATCAAAACCAATTTCACCGGATACCATACGGATGTAACATCGTCAAAAATTCTCTGTCTTATAAAGGATGGAAACATTGTTGACAAGGCGTCTCAGGGCGACAATATAGAAGTCATAACAGAAGAAACTCCGTTTTACGGCGAATCAGGCGGACAGGTTGGCGATATAGGCTCTATTATCGGAAAAGACTTTGAACTAACCGTGGTTGATACAAAAAAACCTTTGCCGGATTTAATTGCCCATCACTCTACAGTAAAAGAAGGCAGTGTTTCAACCGGCTGTACAGTTGAGTTAATCCCTGATTTAAATGTAAGAAAGGCAACAAGCCGGCACCACACAGCCGCACACCTTCTCCATGCTGCCCTTCGCAATATCCTTGGCGAGCATGTGCGGCAGGCAGGCTCTCTTGTGGGTCCAACACGGATCAGGTTTGACTTCAGCCATTTTTCTGCCATATCTGAAAAAGAACTTGATAAGATAGAACATATGGTAAATGAAAAGATAATGGAAAATATTGAGGTGAATACAGATACCCTTTCATACAAAGATGCAGTGGCCAAAGGCGCTCTGGCCTTTTTCGATGAAAAATACGGAGATACTGTGAAAATGACAAGCGTGGAAGGATTCAGCAGGGAGCTCTGCGGCGGCATCCATGTTAAAAGAACAGGTGATATCGGGTTGGTCAGGATATTAAGCGATTCCTCTGTTGCGGCAGGGGTAAGAAGGATAGAGGCCGTGGCAGGAACAGCAGCGCTGAAGGCTGTGGAAGAAGAAAGAGATGTGATTAAAGAAGCAGCCTTAATATTAAAGGCCTCGCCAAGGGATGTGCCTGAAAAGATAAATAAACTCATTTTGCAGCACAAGACTCTGGAAAAAGAGATGGAAAACCTCAAGGCAAAGCTTAAAAGCGGCGACGCACTTTCTATCCTTGAACAGGTAAAAACAGTAAAAGGGATAAAGGTGGTTTGTTATGAAATGGAAGCCGAAAGACCGGATGACTTGCGGCAGCTGGCGGATCTATTGCGCGCAAAAATAAATTCAGGCATTGTCGTCTTGGGCAGCAAGACAAACGGCAAGGCATTTATACTTGCGGCGATAACAAAGGATTTATCCGGCAAATTCAATGCCGGCAGCATTATCAAGGAACTTGCGCCTGCCATCGGCGGAAAAGGCGGCGGCAAACCTGATATGGCGCAAGCAGGCGGAGACAATCCGGCAGGATTAAAGGCTGCAATGGAAAAGATATACGAAATCATTGAAAAGACTCAAATCTAAAAACAACAGGAGGCAATCATGGCAACAGACATCTTTAAGAGGGCGGCGATTATGGGTATTGGAATTATGAGTTTAACTGAAGAAAAACTTAAGGAACTGGTAAAAGAATTAGAAACAAAGGGCGAGGTAGGTGAAAAAGAGGGTAAAAATTTATTAAAAGACCTCCTGACCAGGGCGGACAAAGAAAAAAAGGTAGTAGAAGAGAATATCAAAAAAGGCATTAAGGATTATCTGGCAAAGGTTAATATAGCCAGTAGGGAAGATTTAATAAAACTTGAAAAAAGGGTCAATGGCCTTGAGGAAAAGATAAAGAAACTGGCAAAGGCAGTGAAAGAATAAAGTTTCAAATAAGGGTTGGTTTGGTTTCAAACCAGCCCCCTACTTTTTCTCAGTTGTAAGATTCATATACATTTGGGCCTTTTTATCGTTCGGGTTTTTATGAAGAACCTTCATCCATTCTGCCTTAGCCTTCTCTATGTGCCCCATTGTATAATAGGTAATTCCCAGATTTATCCTTGCAGGGATGTATTCAGGGTTTACGTTTATCGCCTCTTCCAGTTCTCTTACGGATTTACTGTAATCCCGCATATCCCTGTATACAACACCTAATTTATTTTTTATATCTACAAAGGTCGGTCTTAAGGCAATAGCCTTCTTATATTCATCAACAGCCTCTTTGTAAAAGCCGAGATCCTGATATATAACCCCTATCTCTGCATGCATATTTGCAAGCTTGCCTTTGGCATATGGGTCCAGATATGAAGTAGTGCCTCCTGCCCCCGCATCCTTCGCCTTAGCGTAAATCTCCCGCGCCTTATCAAATTCCCCCATCTCATTATATGCCACAGATAGGTTTAAAGATACCTCGGTGTAATTCGGGTTAATCTCAAGGGCCTTTTTAAAATATTTTATAGCGTTTTGGTGCTTGCCGGCTGAATAATAAATAAAACCGAGCATATTGTAGACATCCGCAAAACTATCCTTCTCTTTTAAGACCTCTTCCAGATAATCCCGAGCCTCATTATAGTTCTTTTCATCAAAGGCCTTTTTCCCCAATTCATACGATTCCTGCCAGGTTCTTTCCATCCAGCCTCCATTAACTATTAGGAATTAGGAATTTGTGTCATTATCCTTTAACCAGCTTTTTGCGTCACCGATAAACGAGCTGTCCGGAAAATTTGCAATAAGCGTAGAAAAGGCATCCCTTGCAAGATCTTTCTCGCCTAATTCTATATACGATTTGCCAATATAATACAGGACCTTGTCCGAGAGGCCGGTGTCAGGATATTTTTTTAAAATTCCCGCAAACCTGGCCAATGCGCCTTTATATTTCTTATCTTTAAAATAAAAATTCCCTATGTAAAACTCCCTATCTGCCAATCGTCTTTTTAAAAAGACAGCCATCTCCTTTGCCTTATCTGTATATATGCTTGACGAATACAGTGAAATGATATCGTTGAATGCCAGAAGGGCCTTCTGTGTGCTAACTTGGTCCCTGTCTATTGTGGATACCTCCCTGAAATAACTCATGCCCTTTTGAAACAGGGCATAAGCAGTCTTTGGATGATTTGGGTGCAGGCTGATAAAATTGACATAGTAAGAGGCTGCATCGCTGTATTGGGCGCTGCTGTAATACGCGTCTGCCAGAAGAAGTTCAGCATCCACAGCAAAGGGGCTTAACGGATAGCCTTCCATAACCTGCTTAAACTTATCTATTGCCTCATTATAATCGCCGTCATTATAGAGGGCCGCGCCTTCTCTATACAATAAGGCAGGGTCATTATTTTTAGCTATCTCCTCTTGTGTAGCGGCGCAGCCTGTAAAGACAGTGAACAGTAAAAATACCGTCACCAGACACCAGTCACCAATCACCAAACTTGTGACTTGTGACTTGTAACCTGTAACCTGTAACCTCTGACTTCTGACCTCTGATCTTTTCATGTTATTTTAAGCAATTCTTTTACCACAGATAGGACATTGGTGGCCTGAATTGGTTTGGTTATATAGGCATTTGCTCCAAGGGAAAGGGCCTTTTCTCTATCTTCCTTTCCGCCCTCTGTTGTAACCATTACTATAGGGATATCCTTATAATCAGGGTTGCCCCTGATGATGCTTACTAATTTAAGGCCGTCCATAACAGGCATGTTTATATCAGCCAGCACAAGGTCAAACTTCCCATTTGTAAGTTTCTTATAACCATCCACCCCGTCCGATGCATCGACAGTCTCCACGCCGCTTAACCTCTTTACAGCAAAGCTTAAAAGCTGCCTCATGGTTGGTGAATCGTCAATTATCAGTATCCTGTAAGCCATAATTTATTTAGTAAGAAGATTGATAAATCCCTGTATTGTGGAAAGTTTTCTCTCGGACTCGGAATAGAGCTTTGAGCTAAATATAGCTGTGGCAGCATGGCCGGCCAATAAAGTAAACAACTCATAATCCAGCTCTGTAAACTTCGGCTTTTGCTGTAAAAGTTTATATATGGCTACCACGCCTATTACATGCTCTTTTATCTTTAATGGTATGCATACAATAGGCAATTGAGGGTCAAATTTGCCAAACGGCTTTATCTCGTCAACAAAGTAGTTCTCCCCGCTTTTTGCAACATTGCCGATGATGCCTGTTCCTATCTTTATTAAAGGGATTTCTTCCCTGTCAACACCTTCGGTAGCTACTGCGGTAAGCTCATTGGTCTTTTCATCCAACAGAAGAACCCCGAATGTTTCAGCGCCAATAAGGTTTATTATAATCTCCAGAATAATCTGCAAAACCTCTTTAAAATCCAACGTGGAGTGCAGTTGAAAACTGGCGACATAGAGGTTGGCAAGGTTATTATTCTCATACTCTATCTCCAGGTACCTATTAGCAAAGTCCTTATTTTCAGCCTCAACAGCCCTGTGACGTTCCGTGAGCTTGTGCATCTCCTCTTTAAGGGATTGCAGTTTTTTGTTAAGCTCGGCTGCTAATTTGTCACTGCCGCTGGCGCCTGACACCTTTGCAAGCCTGTTTTCTTCCTCAAGCTGCACTACTTTAAATCTAAGGCGCTCGTTCTCTTTCAAAAGCTCTTGTGTAAAATCAGCCCCTTTTTTAAAGAGCTGCATAAACTCTTCTGCCCTTGAAAATATATTTTTTTCATCGCCCATTATTGCCCCCTGTAAAACCACCGCTTCATCTTAAATCAAATCTAACATATTGCATTATCCCATATCAAGCCCTTTTTAACAACCCTGTTGTACATCCTTTAACTATTTTTGGACCAATATCATAGAGCGGGGCAACCTCATCCACCACGCCGGTTACAATAGCAGACTCAGGCATGCCAAATACAATAGATGTCTCCTCTGACTCGGCTAAGACATAACCGCCCTTCTCTTTTATCCTCACCACCCCTTCCTTGCCGTCATACCCCATACCTGTAAGCACAATCCCCATGGTCCGTTCGCCCCAAATTAATGCGGCTGACGAAAACATAATATCCACAGAAGGCACATACTTATCTGCTTCTTTCTTCTCTAAAAGATTGGTTATAACCTTCCCGGTTCCGCTTCTTTTAAAGGAAAGGTGACGTCCTCCCGGAGCAATCAGTATCTCTCCTGTCTTTACCACCTCTTCATTTGCCGCCTCTTTTACCCTCATTTTACATATCTTGTTTAATCTCTCTGCAAATGGTTTGGTAAACCCAGGAGGCATATGCTGCGATACAACCACGCAGACAGGAAACCCCTCCGGAAGGAGAGGCAGTATTTGGGAAAGCGCAGGCGGCCCCCCAGTGGATGAGCCAATGGCTATAACATCAAACCCGCTGGTGAGAACCTCTTCCCCGATTAAAGCCTTCGGGGATAAATTTTTAACATCTGTCTGAATATCTTCTAAAGGCCTTGAAATACCCCTGGCGATCTTTTTCATCCTGAGATGAGGAAGCATCTTAACCTTTCGGATAAGCTCATCTTTAATATTAAATAAAGTCATAGAGGGCGTATGTGTGGGTTTTGGTATAAAATCCACAGCGCCTAATTCCATCGCCTTGAACACATCAATATCCCCATCCTTGCTGCTTATGACTATTACAGGAATAGGGTTGGTTTGCATAAGTATGCGCAGGAATGTAAAACCATCCATAACAGGCATCTCCAGATCAAGGGTAATCAGGTCCGGCTTAAGCCTCATTGCCTGCTTTAGCCCATCGCTCCCGTCGGTTGCGGTCCCGGCCACCTCTACCCCCGGAACCGATTCAAGGAGTTTGGTTAATGTGCGGCGGTTGAATGCAGAATCATCTATTATCAGAACCTTTACCATATCCATAATTTACCTGCTTACTGCCAGAAATTCGGCGTCTTTAACCCCCTTAAACGGCTTCCTGTATACCATATCATTCTTTAAATGCTGCAAGGTGTATGCGGTAGATATATTCATCATGGATTCAGCGTGCCCAAGGAGAAGGTAGCCGCCCTCCTCTAATTTATCATAAAAATTATGTATAACTTTTTTCTTGGATTCGGCGTCAAAATATATCAGGACGTTTCTGCAAAAAATTACATCCATATTCTTTAAGAGACTCATTCTGCTTCTGTCAATAAGGTTAAGATAGCCAAACCTTACCATGTTTTTTATTTCATCATTTACCTTATATTTTCCATCAGGTGCGGGCTCAAAATATTTATCTATAAACATTTGCTCTGAACATCTGAAAGAGTATTTGGTGTAAATCCCTCTCCTTGCCACCTGCAATACCCTCTGGCTTATATCATTTCCAAATATCTCAATATTCCAGTCTTTAAACTGGCCGGTTTCAAGGATAAGCATAGCAATCGTATACGGCTCCTCCCCTGTTGAACAGCCTGCGCTCCATATTGACAGAGTCTTTGCTTTATGGGTATCTCCCTTTCTATCCTTTATTTCAGGAAGTATCTCTTCGCTAAACGCTTTAAGCTGGTGCGTCTCTCGGAAAAAATAGGTTTCGTTTGTAGTAAGTATATCTATTGCGGCAGATAGTTCTTCGCTTGCCTTCGGGTCGTATCTCAAGAACCTGTAATACTCCTTGAATCCCTTAAGCAGGTGAAACCTGATCCTGTTGGAAAGCCTTTTTTCCAGCAAAAATTTAGAAGAGGCGTCAAAAGAGAGGCCGCAGTGCTCGTATATATAATCCCTTATGAGGCGAAACTCCTCCTCATTCATAAGTATGTCGGGTTCAATAATTGGCATAAATAATATTAAAGTAGGGGCAACCACAGGGGGATTGCCCCTACTACCTGTCCTTCAGCGCCTCCGCTATTTTTTGTTTAACAAGGTCATCTGTTTCCACCTTGAGATGCGTTTCAAGGCAGTTTCTTATAAAATTATCTTTTATGTCAGAGAGGATATCCACAACCTGAGCCCGGACATCCCAGTCTGTGTGTTCCAGTAAAGATAGTATTTCAGTTGCAGAACCTTTCTTATCAAGCCTTCCAAGGATCTGAGCGGCAACTTTAACCACTTCTGTATCATCGTGTGAAAGACATTTCACCACCCACGGTTTTATCTCTTCTATATTTTGACGCCCCTCCGCGGCAATTTTGGCCATTGCCTCAAGCGCCGCGCAAACAACCATTCCATTTTCATCATCCATAAGCCCCTCAATGGCCTTTAACACACTTTCACCGCCTATCTTGCCAAGACTTTCCACAGCAGCCGCCTTTACCCATATATCCTCATCCGAAAGCAGAAGGAGCAGAGGTTCTGCCGCCTCCTTTGACCTTATACCGCCAAGGACCCTGGCAGCAGCAAGCCTTACCTCTCTGTCTTCATCGGTAAGGGCAAGGATAATATCCTGAACATACCGCCCCTCTCCTCTTTCCCCAAGGGCATGAACAGCGGCCTTTCTCACAAGAGAGCTGTCATCCTTTACGGCCAGCCTTATACTTTCAACATCTTCTATCCCGCCAATCCTGCCAAGCACAATAATTGCCTTCTCTCTTACATAAGGGTTATCTGCTGAAAGCAGGGGCAAAACTCTGGAAAGGATAGCTTTATACGAACCTCTGGCAAGGAGGCAAAGGGCGTCCACTGCGGCGTTTCTTACATCATCAAATTCATCCTGAAGCAGGCATATAATCTCTATCGCTGCCTTTTCAGGATCAATCTTTCCAAGGGCCGCGGCAGCGCTGCTACGCACATGGCCATAATCATCTTTTATGGCAAGAACAAGTATATTCTCTGCCTTCCTGTTTCCAATCTCTCCGAGTATATCGCACAATAATGCCCTGACCTTTTCTTCCTGAAGAGGATAGTCATCTATAATTGTATCCAATCCCTCATCCCCTAATTTTATTAAAGCCTTTTTTGCCTCACCGGCTGTTTCATCAAAACGCAGGTACCTGATTAAAGGCCTGACAGCCTCTATCTTCCCGGTTAATCCGAGAATAAAAACAGCCCCTTTTCTTACATTCAGGTCATGACTTTCCAGCGAAGCGGCAATCTTTTCAATAACAGGAGAAGAGAGGATTGAGATTTGAGATTTAAAATTTGAAATCAGCAAGGATGCAGCAAGCCTTTTTATGGCCACAATAGCAGCCTCTCTGGTTGATTGGGAGTTTTCTTTTAAACCGTCTATAAGATAAGGCACGGCCTCTATCCCGCCCACCTTGCCGATAAGGTCGTATGCTGCCCTTTTCAAAAGCCTTTCCTTTAAGGCATTGTATACACCGCTCATGGGAATAGGCATGCCGATATTTCCCAGTGCCTCAAGGGTAGTAAACTTCAGCGCCATATCCCCTTTTTCCAATATGTCCAAGAGTAACTGAACAGCTTTATAATTCCCTATCTTTCCCAATCCCTCTATCGCAGAAAGCCTGACATTTTCGTCAGTGTCCTGTGTGGCCGTTATCATGGCATCCGCAATAATCCCTGCTGTGTCATCGTCTTTATTTGTCCCCCGCTTACAACCTGCGGGGGCAGGCCCTATGTCGCCCCCTATATCTCCAAGGACATCCGTAATAAATTTTCTGACATCATGGTCTCTGTCATTTAAATTTTGAATAAGACATGGAACAGCATCTCTGCCAAGCCTTGTCAAACACTCTACAGCAGAGTTTCTTAAACCTACGTTATCTTCAGAATGCAGGACATCTATCATAAGAGACGCTATGGAAGAAACTGCTGCGGCATTTCTCTGAAATGAAAGAGCCGCATTAACAGCGTCCTTTCTAACCCTCCAACTTATATCTCCCATAGCCTTCTTAAGAAGCGGCAATATACCAGGCTCAAATGCAATATCAAGGAGGCCCTCTATCACCTGTCTCCTTATCTCTTCATCCGGGCTGTCCAATCTTTCTATTAATTCGTCTATCAACATTGCATCACACGCCAATCTCTTTCCTCATTTTTGCTATAAGCTCTTCAAAGGCATTTTTCAGATAGGATGTGCCCTTGCGCACATCAGCAGGCACCCTCTTGGCATAATAAGCCTGGCCTTCCTTTATATCAGCTTTCAGGAGTTCCAGGAGATTGCCGTTTCTCAGGCCGCTCTCTACAGCCTCCTGGTTATAGAGGATTATATCTGACATAATAATCCTTGCCAGACGTTTGGCCTCTTCATGGGCGCTGTCTTTGCCGCCTTTCTCCGGTATTTTGACCTTAATATCTTGAGCTGCTATATCCTTTATCTTCTCATAAAGCCTTTCTTCATCAATCACAACAGCCTCAAACTCGGCCTTTAAAAGAGGTCTCGGAATATTATAATCTCTCCCCAAAAGCTTATTTATCTTGGGCACAAGATCGTCAGGTATGTGATGCATCTCAATATAATCATCCGCGCCATAGATTGATGTCGGCATCCTCTTATATCTGGTCTTGTCATAAATAGAGGCAAGCAGAATGACCTTAATATGCTTCAGCCTTTCATTATTCTTTATAAAATCGCAGAGCTCAAAGCCGTACATCCCTGAGAGGGCGACATCTACAAGGGCTACATGGGGGGGCATATTTATTTCTAAAAACTGTAGCGCCTCTATGCCGTCCTTGGCAAGGATAACCTCAAAACCGCGGCCGGAGAGAAAATCTTTAATGGCAGAACAAAAATGCGGGTTGGCATTGGCAACCAGCACCTTGTCCCTTGTTTGCCCTTCTGCAGACGATATGGGTTTTATAAGGAATGGCTTTTTGCAGCTATTACATATAATCCTTTCACCGGCTTGAGTTATACCGGTTTGATTAAATGTATTAGGCGCCTTGCATCCCGGACATTCTATATTCATTGACTCTCCTGATTAGTCTTCATCCTTATCCAGCTTAAACTTCTCCAATCCCTGCTTAAGCTTATCCATCTCTTTTTTGAGCATGGAAGCCATCTCTTCCAGCATTCGCGCATTTTCCATGCCGCCGGCTGCGCTGCTTGTTGTCTCTATAACAGCGGCGGATATCCTCTGGTTCTCACCTTCCTGACGGGACGCTACAGCATTTATCTCCTCTATGATCTTCGTCACATTTTCTGTATTTGATGCGATAATCTTGCTCCCCTGCGCCTGCTCGGCAGTCGCCTTTTTTATCTGCGCGGCAAGTTCTCTCATCTTTTCAACTGCCTTGACTATTTGGCCTGCGCCCTGGGATTGCTCCTGCGTGGCCCTGGCTATCTGGTGGATAGTGTTGGTAATGCCCTCAATATTCTGCGTAACTTGTTTAGAGCCGCTGGCCTGTTCCTTGGTTGCCTTGGCTATCTCAAGGCTCATGGACTGAAATACCTTGAATCTTCCCGTTATTCCCTTAAGCACAAGGGTGGTCTCTATTGAAAGTCTTTCACCCTCCACAACCTTCGCCATTCCATCCTCAACCGATGCAACAGCCTTTTCTATCTGCCCCTGAATGCCTGATACAATGCCTGTAATCTCTCTGGTTGAGGCGGCAGTCCTCTCTGATAGTTCCCTTATCTCATCTGCAACAACGTTGAACCCTTTGCCGTGCTCCCCTGCCTGGGCTGCGAGAATAGTGGCATTCAATGCCAAAAGATTGGTCTCCATTGCCACATCGTCAATGACATTTACTATCTTGCCAATCTCCTTTGACCTCCGGCCGAGTTCATCTATAACCGCTGCAAGACTATTCACAGATGCCTTTATCTTTTCCATGCCTGCGTGGGTAAGCTCTACCACCTTTACCCCCTTTTCGCCTTCCCCTGCCACTTCATTGGAAAGTTTAACACTTTCCATTGCATGGCTTTCTATCTCCTTTGCAGACGCATCTATCTCTACAAGGGATGAAGCTGTCTCATCAG
>JBBTFC010000022.1:0-7963 GCA_038042015.1 Deltaproteobacteria bacterium | reverse complement strand
AGATGGCGATGGAAGAGACAGCAGGCAGAGTCCTGTATTCATTCCTTATGGATACCGGATATATCACAGGGCTGTCGCAGGAAAATTCCGCCAATGCAGTGGAAAAGGTGCAGAACATCGCAAAATTCTTTGAGCTTGCGCAGCATATAGAAAATACCCTTTCGGTAAAGAAGGTGGCTGTATTTGCGGACTACCTTGACCTCCTCCTTGAGGCCGGAGATAATCCCGGCGCTGCCGAGCCTGACATAGAGGCAGACTGGGTGCAGGTTCTTACTGTACATAAGGCAAAGGGGCTGGAGTTCCCTGTGGTTTTTATGGTAAGCCTTGTTGCAGATAGATTTCCCAGAAAGGAGCGAAGTGAGCAGATAGAACTGCCTGATGCGCTTATAAAGGATATTCTCCCATCCGGCGATTTCCATCTTCAGGAGGAGAGGCGTCTTTTTTATGTGGGTATGACAAGGGCTATGAATGAACTCTATCTAACAAGCGCATCGGATTACGGCGGAGTGCGCGCAAAAAAGATAAGCCCATTTGTGTTAGAGGCGCTGGATATGCCAAAGGCTGAATTTGCGGCAGTAAAGACCAAACCGATGGAGGCTATAAAGAGATATGCGCCTGTTAAGGAGATGACGAATGAATTTCCGGCCATGCCGGATGACGCAGTCCTTTCCCTGAGCCATTACCAGATAGATGACTATCGCACATGCCCGTTAAAGTATAAATACGTTCATATACTCAAAGTCCCTTTGTTGCCGCATCATTCCATCATGTACGGCAAGGCAATGCACGAGGTGGTATCCACATATTTCAGGAAAAAATTAGATGGAAGGCCTGCCGGCCTTGATGAACTTATTACAGTTTTTGACGCAAACTGGCGGAGCGAGGGGTTTGTGACAAAGAAGCATGAACTTCAGAGGTACGAGACAGGCAAAGAGGCCATAAAAAAATTTTACAATGAGCAGGAACAGAACGGCATAAACCCTGCTGCAATAGAAAGAGATTTTGTTGTTGACCTTGGGATGAACAGGCTAAAAGGGAGATGGGACTTGATAGAGGAGAGGGGAGACGGCCCTTATATCATAGATTTCAAGACATCGGATGTAAGGGAACAGAAAAACGCTGACAAGAAAACAAAGGATAGCCTCCAGCTCATGCTCTATGCGCTGGCATACAGGGAGAACTTCAAAAAACTGCCGTCAGGCTGCGAGCTGCATTTCCTTGAGTCAGGTCTGGTGGGAAAAGCAGTCTTTGAGGAAAAACACATTCAAAAGATCCTTGATATTATAGACAAGGCGGCCAAAGGCATAAGACAGAGGGATTACACTGCAAAACCTGATTATTTAAACTGCGAATACTGCGCCTTTAATAATATCTGCCCGGCAACAGCGTGTTAAGCGCGCCACAGCGAAATAAAAAGAGAGGGGCCGATATAAATACCCCTCTCTTTTCTCTCTTTTATATTTAACCCTTTCTGCAAAAACATTAGACTCATTTAATGACTTTTTCCGCCGGGAGATGGAGAGTAGATGTTATCATCGTGTTTACCATCTACAACTAATGCGCCGGCAGCGCCTTTAGTCAACCTCCAAATAGCATGATCTACAAGCAGGTATGTCCCTGGTACATCCAGCTTAAATTCAAATGCTGATATTGATGCCGGTGGAACATACCATGTCTCCTCATTTGCTATAGGGGTTTTGTTAGAACCAATAATTACCTTATCAAATATCTCGCCGATGATGTGAAAGTTTGACCCTACATTAGGTCCACCAACTCCAAAGAATAGACGTATCTTTTCTCCTGCCTTTGCCTTCAAAGGATAAATTTTGGTTAAAGCGTCTGTATGACCATTAAAGGTGATATAATCCGGATGCTCGGCAGCTGCCTTTTCTGCATTGAAATCCAGATGTCCCTTAGCGCTGGAAGGAGAGGTATACCAGTCTCCCTGCATAACATAGAACTCACGGTCAACTTTTGGAAGGCCTCCCTTAGGCTCGACTATAATACCGCCATACATCCCATTTGAGATGTGAAGCCAGGGCGGACTGAATGCGCAGTGGTAGACATAAGCGCCCTGGTTCAGCGCCTTGAAAGTAAATGTCTTGGTTTCGCCAGGATTAACATTTGATACGGCTGCGCCGCCACCAGGGCCATTAACAGCGTGTAAATCTATATTGTGGCCAGATACGCTTTCCTTCGGGTTAACAAGTGTAAATTCTACTGTGTCACCTTCCATTACCCTAAGCATAGGGCCAGGAACTGTTCCATCAAATGTCCAGAAAGCATAAGTTGATCCATCAGTAATATCGGCTGTAACTTCCTTAACAGTAAGCTTTATCTTGACAGTGGTTGGCTCCTTACGGGTTATTGGTGGAGGCACTATTGAAGGATCCCGCGCTACATTCAAAACTTCTGCGGCATGAACGGAGTAAGAAAACCCTATCATCGTAAGTATAGACAGGGTGACCGTTAAGGCCATTTTCCCAAATATTGTGTTTATTAGACCCCTAAATTGTAGTAACATCCGAACCTCCTTTTAAAACGAGTTTTTTTTACTCTTAACCTTTCTAAATATCTATTACTTAAAGGACCCAAAGGTATATTCCTATAGGCCTTATTTTTCCAGTTCACCTCCTTTTTTACAGACCAACTTGGGAATTGGCTTTATTTTACTCCTCTGTATCCACATAGCAAATCTTTTTTAACCCGCTTTTAAATCCGCAATTAAGTTGAGATAGATTATATTTGAACAGATTGCCCTTTGATATGACAAAAATCATATTTAAATTCTTGCAGATATTGCATTATTATTGTAGAATTTATCGTAACAATAAATTCATTCGGAGGTGTATTCCATGATGAAGGAAAGAATAGAAAAGGCCCTGGACAATATAAGACCGGCGCTTCAGGCAGACGGAGGCGACATCAAGCTTGTGGATGTTGACGAGGGGAAGGGCATTGTGAAGGTTCAGCTTCAGGGGGCATGCGCAGGCTGCCCAAGCGCACAGATAACCCTTGCAATGGGTGTTGAGCGGGCAATAAAGGAAGAGGTGCCTGAAGTAAAAGAAGTTATCTCGGTTTAAAAAACAGTGTCAAAGAGTCAAAGTGTCAGAGTAAAAACCTTGACTCTATGACACTTTGATGCTTTGACTCTTTATTTATGGCCTATTACATAACAGAAGATTGTGTAAGTTGCGGGGTTTGCCTGCCTGAATGTCCGGAAGGCGCAATAAGCGAAGGCAATCCCTATATAATTGATCCTAAACTTTGCACAGACTGCGGGGCATGCGCCGAGGTCTGTCCTGTTGATGCATGCAAACCCATACTGGAGCCGGCAAAGATAGGATAAAAAGGCAGAATGGAGGTTTTAAATGAGTAAGATCACGGTCTGGTTTATCAAATGCGCAATGGTGTATTTTTTACTGGCAATTGTGCTGGGCATTTATATGGCAGTTTCAGGCACGCAATATCCGTACATGCCGATACATGCGCACTTTAATCTTCTTGGTTGGATATCAATGATGATATACGGCGTTGGCTACCATATTCTGCCAAGATTCAGCGGAAAGCCCCTCTACAGCGAAAGGATTGCAGAGTGGCAGTTCTGGCTGGCAAATATCGGACTTGCAGGCATGGTTCTTGGTTGGATGGTAAAAAGCTGGCAGGGAGACCCCAAGACGCTCATTATATTTTCAATTGTGGCAGCCACAGCAGCATTGATGTTTGTTGTAAATATGTTTAAGACAATAAAGGCTGCGCCTGCGCCGCCTGCCGCAAAATAAAGAAGAGGCAAAAACTATGGTTATAATCAAAGATAAAATTACACAAACTATGGTTGTCAATGATGCAATCAAACTGTATCCGGATACAATCGGGGTCTTCAGCAAATTTCATATAGACTCATGCTGTGGAGGCGCTGTAAGCATTGAAGATGCTGCAAAAAGGGATAAGGCGGATTTGGATGCGCTTTTAAAAAAATTGAATGAGGCGGCCAATGCATCCCGTTAAAGAAATAACTCAGGCTTCAGTATTGGAGGCATTAAGCAAGGTAATGGACCCGGAACTGGGCAAAGACCTTGTTACCCTCAACATGATAAAAGATATACGGATCGACGGGGCAAAGATAACGTTCCGGCTTGTTCTAACCACGCCTGCTTGTCCCCTAAGAAAAGAACTCACGGAAAACTCTAAAAATGCAGTTTTGGCTGTCCCGGGAGTAAAAGAGGTTGTTGTTGAAAGAACGGCAGAGGTTCCATCAGCCAGGAAACTTCCGGATAAAGAACCCATACCAAATGTGAAAAATACCATAGCAGTTGCAAGCGGTAAAGGCGGTGTGGGTAAATCCACTGTTGCTGTAAACCTTGCACTTGCGCTCAGTAAAAGCGGCGCAAAGGTGGGCCTTCTGGATACTGATATCTATGGCCCCAGCATACCAATGATGATGGGAATTCATAAGCAGCTTCAAACCACACAAGATAAAAAGATATTACCCATAAGCAATTATGGCATAAAGCTCATGTCCGTGGGTTTTATGCTGGATGAGGAGATGCCGCTCGTATGGCGCGGGCCTATGGTCATGCAGATTGTAAAACAGTTTTTAACAGGTGTGGCATGGGGCGATTTGGATTATCTTGTTATAGACCTTCCGCCAGGCACAGGCGATGCGCAGCTTACACTTGTCCAGACAATCCCTCTAACATGCGCAATTGTTGTTACAACACCTCAGGATGTTGCCTTGATAGATGCAAGACGCGCCATAAAGATGTTCCATGAGGTAAAGGTTCCCATACTTGGCATTATAGAAAACATGAGCTATTTCCAGTGTCCGCACTGCGGAGAAAAGACCGAGATATTCAGCCACGGCGGCGGAGAAAAGACAAGCCAGCGCTACAATGTGCCGCTCCTCGGCAAAATCCCCATTGACACAGGCATCAGAGAGGGCGGGGACAGCGGCAAGCCTATAGTTATCTTCAATCCGTCTTCACCGCAGACAGAGACATTCATAAAAATATCTGAGGCAGTGGCCTCAAAGATAAGCATGCTGGATATATGTGAATAAACTTCCGCCTCAAATCAGATGAAAAAAGAGCCTCTCAAAATCGCCCCTCCGCCCAGTCCTGAGGGAAAGGCTGTTTCTCCCTATGATATAGTTATCTGCAGGGCAGGGACAACAGGCTGTCCCCATGCCATAATAAACCCAAAACCGATTGCTGATAAGATAGAGACCCTGCTGGATGAATTAGGTCTTGGCGGGCATATAAAGGCAAAGGCCATGGGAAAACTCCTCTATCACATGAAGTTTAAAGTTGCGCTTGCAGGCTGCCCGAATGCCTGCTCCCAGCCCCAGATAAAGGCCTTTGGCATAAGCGGCCAGGCAAAGCCCATAGTAACTGACGCCCCTTGTATAGAATGTATGAAATGCATTGAGATATGCAAGGAGGAAGGCGCTGTAAGGATAATTGGCGCAAGACCTGTATTTGATTATAACCTTTGTGTCTTATGCGATGATTGTGCTGAAGCCTGCCCGACAGAATCTATTGTTATTGAGAAAAGAGGCGCCCGGGTCATGGCAAGTGGAAAACTCGGCAGACATCCGAAACTTGCGGATGTCCTTAAAGAGCTTGCTAATGAAGATGAGGTTTATGAATTCCTAAAGCAGGTTGTGGAAGAGTATATGCAAGAGGCTTCAAGGTTGCAAATTTCTAATTAGTTCATTATAGATTTCTATGCTATGCTATCTGCAGTGAATGCTAAAAAAGAAAAAAGGAGGGATTGACTATGTGTATAATATCAGTAGGAAAGATAATAGAAAACTTCGAAATGGAGGCGTATGACCCTGTAAAGGGAGACTTTGGGAAAATAAGCCTTGCAGAGGTAAGAAAAAAGAGACAGTGGATGGCCCTCGTTTTCTATCCCGCAGATTTTACCTTTGTATGTCCGACTGAGCTTAATGACCTTGCTGAAAAACACAAAGAACTGAAGGCAGCGGGCTGCGAGGTTGTTTCTGTAAGCACTGATACGAAGTTTTCTCACCTTGCATGGCAGCAGTCTGAAAGACTCCTGAAGAATGTAAAATATCTTATGGCTGCAGACCCTACAGGAAAGGTGTCAAGGATGTTCGGGGTATACGATGAGGCAACAGGCCTTGCGCTGAGAGGGACTTTTCTTATAAATCCCGAAGGGAAACTTGTTGCATCAGAGGTGAATTTCTACAATGTCGGCAGAAATGCATCAGAGCTTTTGAGAAAGGTCAAGGCAAATGTCTATGTAGCAAGCCATACTGACGAGGTATGTCCGGCAAACTGGACAGAGGGGGAAAAGACCCTCAAACCCTCTGCCAAGTTGGTCGGCAAGGTATATGAATCAATAGCGCCATAAAAACAGATCTATAATATCATGGCCAGAATAACCGGTGTTGTTATAAGACTTAAAACTGTGCTTATGGATATAATAGAGGCGACAAGTTCCGAATGCAATTTATATCTATAACTTACGATAAAATTTATTACTGCCGAGGGCATTGATGATGACAGAATAATTATCTTCTGACTCAAACCGTCTATCCCGAACAGTGTTGTTATAAGATACGCAATCAGGCCTCCGCCTGCAATCCTTATGAGCGCGCCTGCTATGGATATGTTAAGCGATATCAGACGTGTTGAATGGAGCCGATAGCCGAGGCTTATCAGCATCAGAGGGATTGTAGCGCTGCCGAGTATCTCAACTGTAGACAGAATAGATTTTGGCAGAGATGTGTCAGTGAGATTTATGGTTATGCCGGCTATAGATGCGTATATCAATGGCAGCTTGAATATCTCTGAAAATCCGCCCTGGCCCTTTGCGATATATATCCCGAGGGAATATACAAGAAGGCTTATTGCCACATAGTATATTATTGCTATTGCAAGGCCTTCTTCGCCGAATGCAAGGAGGGCGATGGGAAATGCCATGTTGCCTGAGTTCATAAACATCGTCGGCAGATAGAAGCCCTTTAATTCCTTTCTGTTTATAATCCTTAGATATATGAGACTTACTAAACCTGTGCCGAGAACAACGCCGGATGCCGCAAGGGATACTATAACTAATTCGCCAGGGACCAGATGCTTTTTTGTGAGGGATGATATTACAAGAGCCGGGATGGTGAGATAGAGAAGGATTTCAATCACCGGCTCAAGGCTTATCTTTTTAAACCTTGCAAATATAAACCCGAGGCCTATGATGCTGAATACAGGGAATACTATGGAGAGGACTTTTATGGAAGACATAGAAATATACTTTATAAGTATATAATTCTTACCATAGAAGGCATCATCTGTAAACCCCGTTAAAAAGTATAGATTTTAAATCCTCCATATATGGACAGAAATAAGTTGATTAGTTGGTTGAAGCGTGTTATTCTGCAAAACACATAAACCTTGTTAGAATGTCATGGGAAAAAGGGCCAAACCCATCTTTTCTGCATCGTGCCTGCAAATGGGAGTTTTCTCCTTTATAAAATGTCTCTCTAACTTGGCAAAAATATAAGGAGGATACAAATGAGAGTCTATTTATTAAGCATCACGGCCTTACTATTGGCTATTTTCATTGCAGCAGGTTTGAATAAAGATTCCCTGGCTGCTGAAAAGGGCGCAATTACAAAGGCAAAAGGCGGATATACGGTTGAAGAGCTGTATGCCAAAAAGGTTGAGCTAAATGGCAAGAAGGTCGCTGTCCGCGGCAAGGCAGTAAAAATTAACTCAGGTATCAGTGGAAAGAACTGGGTTCACCTGCAGGATGGCAGCGGCAAACAAGGAACTAACGACATTACAGTCACTACACAACAGAATGCAAAGGTTGGCGATACTGTGCTTGCAACCGGTGTGCTGGCCGCAGATAGGGATTTTGGAGGCGGATACAGGTATGAGGTAATTCTGGAAGAAGCCGCCCTTACCATTGAGTGAATTAGTAAGAGTCAAAGTATTAG
>JBBTFC010000021.1:0-13501 GCA_038042015.1 Deltaproteobacteria bacterium | reverse complement strand
TTTTTCTTTTCCTCTTTCTTCCTTCTTTCCAATTCCCTCCTTTCCTGCTCCAATCGCCGCCTTTCATCTTCTATTCTTCTGTTCTGCTCCAACTCTTTTACCGCCCTCACCTCCTCCATCTTTTTTTCTCTTGCTTTTAATTCCTGTTCGCTTTTCAGCGCATCTTCTTTCATCTGGCGCTGAAGTTCCTCTTTATATTTGCGCAAATCTTCTTTAGCGCTCGCCCTTTCCTCTTCCAATCTTTTTTGTCCTTCTTTGAACTTTACCTCGTCTTCTTTGGTCTTTAAATCGGCAGGCGGCGCTATTTTAGCATAGGCCGTATTCTTAAATACAAACTGACCGCCTTCATCTCCTACCAGTGTAATCGGCGCGCTCTTCGGGGTCTGTCGTGATTCGTTAGTAACAAGAGGCATAAGTTCACTATATATCTGCATGGGGGTCACATATTGATTTTTATTGTCCTCCATGATTCTTAAAAAATAATATGCGAAGGTGCTGTGATTCCCCTTGCCTTTGTCAGGAACCGGAGATAATCCTCCAGAGGTCAACACCGTGCGGGACTTCTTTTTGTAATAGTCCTTTATTGCGGAATCATCCCATTTCTGTATAGACCTGGTTTTGCCCATTAACGATTCACTGAAGCATGAATCAGCTATCGTATATATGTGCTTTGCCTTTATACGATCCAGGTAGCCCCTTACCTCATCATTGCTCACATAGGTAGAGGGGTCTTCTAAATCCCCCTCCGATGGCACCCATGCGCCGCTCCCCGCCTCATCATATATCCCATGTCCTGCATAATATATCAGGAGATTGTCCTTCTCACTTAGGGTTTTTGCCAAGGTGCGAAAGCGTGCCAAGATATTTTTCCTCGTCGCCTCTTTGTCATAGAGGGGGATAATTCTTTCTTTTGAAAAGCCGAATTTTCTCTGAAGCAGTTCGGCTACCGCCTGCGCATCGGGTCTGGCGGCCTCTAACTGTTTGTCTGGCGGAAGTTTGGGATATTCATTGATGCCGACGATAAGCGCCCAGTAATCGCCTTCAATGACGACATCCGACGGCTGTTCCCTCTCTTGTATGGTTATGCCTCTTTGAGAATCAGCAGCATAGACATAATGCGCCGCAAGAGAAAAAATAAAAAGGGCCGGCGCTGCAATAAAGATATTTTGATATCTCTTTTTCATTTCTTTGAGCCCGAGACATAGACCTAATACAATATGTATTGTAGTCAGATTTTTATAGGGTGTCAAGATTATTTGTTGACAACAGATTATTTACGGCAGCAGTAATTTTTCCATGTTTTTTGTGTCCCCCGGTTCAACAAGTAACACCCCCGCACTATTTCTTTGACAATTTACAGAATAACTTTTATTATCATCTTGCCTGTCAGATAAGGAGTGACCATTGCTGTTGATTAGCAGCATGCAATGGACATTGAGCAGGCGCTGGGTAAATAAATCTTTAAAAGGGGAGGTGATTTCCGACATGGCAGTGAAAACAGCAAAGAAACCTGTTAAAAAAAAGGCCTCAACAGGCAAAATCAAGAAAGGGGCAAAATACGCATGCAGTGTTTGTGGAATCGCAGTCAGGGTAGATGATGTATGCGGTTGCACAGATGTATGTGACATCATTTGCTGCGATACGCAGATGAGGCCAAGAAAATAACCATTAGGGAGCAGTAAAGTTTTTGTCTGAATAGCTCAATTGCCGCCATAGAATAGAAGACAGGGTCGTAGATATGGCGGCAATTATGGGTGTTTAAGAGAATATCGTTTATCACCCACTACCCTCCCCTCCCCAATAAATGGAGATGGGAAAAGGAAAGGGGTATCATAGGAGTCATTATGAGAAAGGCGCGTTGTTTCCCTATAGTATCCCCCGATAGAAGCGCTCGAGGGCAGGCATTCGGGGACATGTTTTTGGGGGTTATACTGCTTTTCCTCCTTTCCGCCTGCGCTGCGTCACAGCAGGCAGAAAAAAAAGCTGAGGCTGTCCTATCTTCAAAGGATCTTCCCCACACCATAGCAGTCCTGCCATTCGGCAATGAAACCGATGAAATCGGCCTATCCGGACAGGTAAAAAAGAGTTTTTCAAATCACTTTTCTTCAAAACCGTATAATAAAATAGAGTCATACATTGTTGATGAAAAGGTTGCCCGGCTTGAAAAATCCACAGGCAAGACCATTTTTGAAATACCTCAAAAAGAGGCTGCAGAGGCGCTTGGTGTTGACGGCCTTATATACGGGAAGGTTACTGATTTTAAAAAGGTCTATGCAGTGGCATATTCCCAGATAGGCGTTGAGACAGAGATATGGATGGTTAATGCAAAGACAGGCGAAGAGATATTCAGATTCAGGGAATCTGTGCGATACCATGAGGGCGGCATTCCCCTATCTCCGATCGGGCTGATAATTACAGCAGTTTCATCTGCTTTTAATATACGAGAGATTCAACGGGTAAGGGTGGTGAATGACTTGGGCTGGAAGCTGAATGAAAAGATTCCGGCGCCTGCCGGATTTAAGGCAGAAGCAAGGCCTGTTATAAAAGAAGTTGTTTCAAATGTAAAGGAAGGGCCTTTTGGCAAAGGAAAGGTCTTTAATGTAGCGATGGATGGTGAAAAGGGTTTGGTTGCGATGTTTGAGATAGGCGGGTTTAAAAAGGCGCTTCCTATGAAAGAGATAAAGGACGGCCAGTATCTTGGAGAATACCTGATTGTGCCGGGCGACAATATAAAGGACGCCCCTGTAATTGCAACCTTAAGACGCTCAACAGGCGAGGAATCTTCATTTGTTGATATAACAGGGCTTTTTTCCATAGATACCACACCTCCGCCGCATGTTATCGGTTTAAACGGCAGGGCATTTATAGACAGGCTTGAGCTTTCATGGGATAAAGTTGCTGCCAATGACCTGAAAGGCTATCATATTTTAAGAAGCGCAAAACCGATCTCCGGTTATGAAGACATAGGTTTTGTTGAGGAAGAGAGATTTATTGACCTGAGCGCTAAGGCAGGAGATGTCTATTACTATAGGGTTGCCGCAGAAGACAGCGCAAAAAACCAGGGTGAACAGTCAGAGGCCGTCAAACTCTCTTTAAGACAAAAAGAGTCTCAGATTTTAACAGGCGAGATAAAGGGTGATACGATCCTTTCGGCAGGGACTTATGTCGTTAGAGGCGCTGTTGTTGTTGCAAAAGGAGTTGTTTTTACCATTGAACCCGATGCAAAACTTTTATTTGAAAAAGACGCCTCCTTAAAGATTTTGGGAAAGATTGCTGCAAACGGCAAAAAAGAGGAATGGATAGAATTTTTGCCGAAAACAGATGAAGACACATGGAATGGGGTGATTGTTGACGGCGGCGACGCGGATTTCTCATTTTTAAAACTAAGCGGCGCCAGGACCGCGCTTAAGCTTATTAACACCTCTGCCAATATCAGGAATTCGATTCTGGAAAAAAATGATACAGCTATCCATACAACAGGCGCGCCTTCTCCAAATATATCTAAATCCACCATCTGGCATAACTCCGCAGGCATTTTGCTGGAATCGTCGCAATCCACAATCAAAGAAAGTGATATAACCCAGAATAAGGTTGGTTTGCAGATGGCAAAATCCAGCCCTTTGCTTAAAGAAAATAATATATATGCAAATGATACAAATGTAGATGCAGGAGACTTATCAGCCCAGTTGGATGGCAATTTCTTTGGAACAATCGTGTATGAGGAAATGAGGCTTAAGGGCAATGTCAAGGTTTCAACTGTTCTGGATGATAAATATCCAAACGGCAAACCGGCGCAGGTAAAGGTGAATCCATACACGCTCTTAAGCCCGGAGGAAAAGAAGGCAAAGGTTGCCGAACTTCTGCTAAGCTCCGGAAAGTATTTCAGGGAAAGAAACTTTGGAAAGTCTGCAACGCAGTTTGAGGATGTCCTGAAACTTGAGCAAGGCCCTACAACATATTACTACCTCGCCCTTTCATATCAGGGTATGGAGGATAATGAAAAGGCGCTCGGTTTTTTGAAAAAGGGCGTGGAAAAATTTCCACTTGATTCAAACCTCTCAAAGGCATACGGTTTACTGTTGTATCAATTAGGGAGAGATGAAGAGGCAAAGGCTGCAATAAAAGAGGCATTAAGACTGAATCCAGGCGATAAACAGATAAGGTTTATTTTAGAGAGGCTGGAAGGAAAGTAAAAAATAGCTCATAGCTGATAGCTGTTAGTTCATGGCAATTACTAAGAGCCATGAGCTATGAACCATTAGCCATCAGCTAATTAAAGGGAGGTGTATTTATGCTACGGAAAACAGTTCGTTTGTTTTTAGCAATACTCTTTGCCCTGATATTTGCTCTGCTATTTAAACAGGCAGCATACGCAGAATCTCAGGTTGTCAATGCTGTCGGCGTTGCCCCTTTTACACAAGGCAATGAGGCAAAGGCAAGGGATATGGCTATTCAGGATGCGATGAGAAAGGCAGTTGAACAAGCGGTAGGGACAATGGTGGCGGCAGAAACAATGGTTGAGAACTATCAGCTTGTACGGGACAGCGTCCTTACAAAAACGCAGGGATATATACAAAAATATGATGTGGTGAGCGCGGGGCCAAAGGGCAATCTGTATGAAGTCACAATATCTGCGGCAGTAGCGGTTGAAAACCTTAAGAACGACCTATCTGCCCTCGGACTTTTGCACGCAAGGGTGGAGAAACCGAGAGTTTTATTTATGATTGCCGAGCAGAATATAGGCCAGGAATATTATGTATTCTGGTGGTATGGAAAGAGCGAGTTTAAGGGCCAGCAGTTTGATATGTCTGCCTCGGAGACTGCCATGAAAGAGGAATTTATAAACAAGGGATTTAATATTGTTGACATTTCAGTTGCTACGGGTAAAATTGACATATCAAATGCCTATCGCATTGCTGATTTAACAGACGCTGGGGCAAAAGAAATAGGCAGGAAGCTCGGAGCAGAGGTTGTCATAAAGGGAAAGGCATTGGCAAAGGCAGGTCCCCGGACATCGGGAAGCAGCGTGGGCTCTTATCTTGCTGATATTACTGCCTCAGCAATCCGTGTTGACAACGGGGCTGTTCTATCATCAGCCAGAGGCCACGGCGTAAGCAGACACATCTCCGAGGTTACAGGCGGGACAGAGGCTCTGGAAAGGGCTGCGAGAGAAGTTTCAGGCAAGATGATAGACCAGATTACCGCCAAATGGACACAGGAGGTTCAGGGCGGCGGGCTCATTCAGATAACAGTAAAGGGGATTGAAGAATATTCTGATTTGGCAAACTTTAAAGACACAATAAAGGCGCAAATACGGGGCGTTAATGCCATTTATCAAAGGAGTGTGGAAGGTGGGGTGGCTGTCTTTGATGTGGAGTATAAAGGGAATGCCCAGCAATTTGCCGATGAGATTACAAAAAAGAAGTTTACCGACATCCCAAAATTAAAAGTAACCGGTGCAACAGCAAATACCATGGAGATAACCTTTGGCGGAACCGGGGCAGTGCCGGCAAAGACGACAGAGACATCACCAACACCCGGCAAACCATCGGTTTCCGAAACGCAAACAGCAGCTACTCCTCCGGGGAAATTTCCGACAGGGATAGAGGGAGATATAGAAGGTATAAAGGTTGATATAACTGAACTTAAGTTTTCAGATGGGGTGATTACCCTCAGGTTTGTGATGATAAATGAATCCGAGCAAAAGCTCGACTTTGGTTATAAGTTTGGGGCAAGGGGGGATGACTACAATACCATGGCTGATATTTACCTGCTCGATCCTGTTGGCAGCATAAAATACGATGTAGGCCGGGATGCAAATGGAAGACCTATCTGCAGCGTGGGTTTAAATCCACTTAACCCAAAAGGTCGTATAAAACTTTGGATCAAATTCCTGGTGCCTCAAGATAAAGTGCCAGCAAAGATGACCGTAGTCATTCCCCATTTTGAACCTATTGAAAATGTATGGGTAAGCCGTTAACTAAGGGAGGTTGATTCTATGAAAAATACAAAAAAGTGGTCTTATCTCTTAATCCTGTTATCTATACTGTGGATTGCAGGATGTGCGATGCCGAAGCATTATGCGCAGCCCAATCCGAACAATCCGATCCGCGTGGTTGCCGTGCTTCCCATGGTGAATAATACAAACGATGTGGAGGCGCCTGAGAAGGTAAGGGATATGTTTGGAGCCAAAATTCCGGAGAGGTGCTACATTGTAAAACCTCTTCAGGAGACCAATCAGTTACTAAAGGATGAACTGGGCATAACCCTTGGGTCGCAGCTTGATATGACAAATCCAAAGGAACTTGGCATAAAGCTTGGTGTTGATGCTGTGATATACGGCACACTCTTTAATTTTGAGGAAAAGACCACAGGGGTCTTGAATATAAGAAGGGTAAGGGCAGGTTTTAAGCTTGTTGACGCTAAGACAGGCGCGGTTGTATGGGGAAGGGGGCAGGGCATTAAAAGCGAAACAAGGATGACTGAGGGTATTGCAGGAACAATAGCCGGCGGGGCATCAGCGGTTAGCAAACTAACAGAAGATAAAGGGGGAAAGGGCGCTGAGGATTATTTCGGCTTGCAAAACTGGCACGACCTGCCGCCTGAAAAGGCAATGAGCGAGCAGTTAGGACAGGGCGGGTTTATTGCTGGATTTGTCTCTGGACTTGCCGAGAAGACTGTTAAAAAGGCTACAGGCACATTCCTGAAGCATGAATCAGAGACCATGGTGGGCATGATAATTGACACTCTGCCGGCTGGCCCTGGCTCGGGTTTATGCGGTGGAACTCAAGTTGCTGTTCTGCCGCCTTTTATGCCGGCGATACCCGAGCCCAAAATGCCTGAATTCAGCATGCCCGCATATTTCGAACTGGGCAAAAGGGATTTTACTGCTGATATGATTACGACATCAACAATCAAGTCAAATAAAGAAACAATGGTATTTGATGCTAAACTTGCAAAACTCGGGGATAAATTCAGAAGCGAGATGGACATGGGCAAGGCATTGAAGGCAAAGGGGGGCGAGATGCCGCCTGGTTTAAGTAGGATGGTATTTATCACGCGGCCTGATTTAAAAGTAGGCTATAATTTGTACCCCGATAAGAATAAATATCTTGAGATAGCCATTAAGGAAGAGAAAGGGGATATACCAAAGATTGAAAAGAACAAGATAGGAGTAGATACAATAGACGGTCATCCGTGTGACAAATTTCAGGTAAAGATTACTTATAAGGACGGCGCTGTCGATGAGGGCTATCTCTGGGAGGCAAAGGACCTGGACAGGTTTGTTATAAGGGCTGAAATGGAAAATAAAGATGCTAAGACTGTTGTGGAGATGAAGAATATAAAACTTGTCAGCCCGCCAAAGGCCCTTTTTGAGGCGCCCCAGGGATATAAGAAGATGTCCGGCATGATGGAGCTTTTTATGGAGGAGCATCCTTGATTTAGATACAAAGATAGAGCAAGTTAAAAGGCAATTCAAAAAGGAGGTAAAAAGAGATGAAATATCTAAAGAATGGAATCAGCTTCATAGTTTTTTCAGTATTTGTTTTGGCGATCTTTGCAGGCTGCGGAGCGACTATGACAGGGGCGGTAAAGAAGGACACCACCCTTACCGGTGAGACCGCAAAACTGGAAGAGGCAGGCCTTAAATATTCAGGGCCTGAATATACCATAGGCATCATCACCTTTAAGAATAAAACAAGGACGCCAAACCTTGAGCAGCCTGCTACTGATACTTTGGCCACGCTCGTAAAATCAGCCGGTCTTGAGCCCATAATGCTTACACAAGAGGAGATGCTGGAGCAGGAAGAGGTGATTAAACTTCAGCAGACAGGCGCTGTAAAGACAGGGAAAAAGAACGCTGCGGAAGGTTTTGAATCAATTGACTTCCGTGTATCAGGTTCTATCACAGCCTATTCGGAGGTGGAAGAATCTTCAGATATACTTATTGCCCAGTCAAAGACACAGGTGGCAAGGGTTCAGGTGGATTACGGTCTTGTGGATATAGCCACAGGCAAGAGGCTTTTGCAGAAATCAGGGGCCGGTGAATACAGAAAGAAGACAGGCGGTGTATTGGGTTTCGGCTCAAAATCCAGCGCTGATGTGGGTTTGCGGGATGGCGCATTAAGAGACGCCCTTACAAAGGCCATGAGTGAAATGATTAAGGAATTGAACAATAGACCATTCCAGAGTAAGGTATTGCTTGTGGATGGAAAAACAATAATATTCAGGGGCGGGACAAGGTCTAAATTGGAGGCTGGCGTAAAGCTTGGGGTATACAGGCCGGGGGCAGATTTGGTTGACCCTGATTCAGGCCGGGTTATAGGCAAAAGAGAAAAACAGATTGGCGAGATAATGTTTACAAGTCACCAGAATGAAAAAGTCTCTGAGGGCGCTGCCTCCTCAGGCATGGGCTTTCAGACAGGTGATATTGTAAGGGAGATAAAATAAAGACAGGTTAAGGTTAAGAAAACTCAGGCTGAGGAAAACCTTAACCTGTATCAATCTCAACCTTACCCTGTCTTAATAAAGGAGGTGTCAAATGAAAAATCTGAAGGTAAGTATTTTACTGCTTCTGGGGTGTGTCCTGCTTGCTTCCGGCTGCGGAAAGCATGTTGCCAAATGCACAACCCCTGAAGACAATCCGCCCCATCATTATGCAAGGGGCATGGAGCTTCTTGAGCAGGGGAAGATTCAGGATGCAGAGGCAAAGTTTGAGAGGGCTCTCTACTGCGACTCTGAATACAGCCCTGCGCACAGCGGTTTGGCTATGGTGAATGCTGAGAAGGCAAAGTCTCAGAAGGAGACAGGCTATCGTCAGACAGATACAAACAAGGCAATGGATCACCTAAAGCATGCGCAGAAACTTGCGAATACAAAAGAAGATGAATTTGCATATCATGTCGCAGGCGTGAGGGTTGCCACCGCATTGAAAACAAAAGGCTGGCTTGATGAGGCAGAGGACCATTTTAAAGATGCGATGAATGCAAAGGTGGATGAACGCAAGCTTATCTATTATGAAGGCAAAGAGGCCGCGCCATATTTCATGGGCCTTGCCTATCTTGAGGCAAGGGAGTTCCAGAAGGCAAGGGATAGATTCAGCGAAGCCCTGAATACGAAGCGCGAAGGCAAGTGGAATGAGAAGGCCGATAAGGGATGGAAGCGGGTTGACAAGATAGTAAGGGCAATGGGCGGAATAACCCTCGGTGATGTTGGCAAGGAGATAGCGATGAGGGAGTCTGTAACAAGGGGCGACATGGCAGCGCTTCTGGCAGATGAGATCAAGATAGATAAACTCTTTGCAGGAAGGATACCTATAAAGAGCGAGATAGATAAGCTCAAGGCAGAATTCACACCTGCCGATATGCTGAACCATCAGTTCAAGGAAGAAGCGCTTACTATGATGAAGTGGGGGATAAGGGGTCTTGAGCCTATCTATGACCAGACAACAAAGGCATTTCTCTTTAAGCCTGCTGATGGCATTACAAGAAGGGAGTTTGCCCTTGTTTTAGAGGATGTATTAATAAAGCTTACTGGTGATGAAAAGATTGCCACAGCATATTTTGGCCAGGAAAAGTCTCCATTCCCTGATGTGCCGGCTACAGCGCCATGGTATAATGCGGTGATGAATATGACAACAAGGGGACTAATGGAGCCGGAGCTTTCCGGTGAATTCAGGGTAAACGACCTTGTGGACGGCGCGGAGGCAATCCTCGCCATAAGGATATTGAGACAGAAGATGAATATATATTAAATTGAGTTCATGGCTCATAGTTGATAGCAAAGACTATGAGCTATGAGCTAAAAACCATGAGCTACTAAAAAGGAGGTTTCTATGAAGAAAGTTATATTTGTGATTGCATGTTTGTTTTTAGCTCTGCCAGCCATTGCAAAGGCAGAGCAGCTGCCTAAGGAGGTTACAAATATCACGCAGGCCTTTATACAAGGCAAGTTGGTTGTAAAAGGTGAAGGACTGCCGAAGAAAGATGCCGCTACCTCCGGAGAAAAGGAGCTTACAGCCAAAAGGGCGGCAACAGCTGTTGCGCAGAGGAATGTAGCAGAGGTGCTAAACGGTGTAATAGTAACAGGCCAGACTACCGTTAAGGATATGGCGCTTGAATCTGACCAGATAAGGAGCACGGTAGAGGGGATGATAAAAGGCGCTCAGGTTATCTACGAAGCGTATGATTCTCTTAGAGGCATTGCTGTGGTTTATCTTGCTATACAGGTTGACGGCACTGATGGGTTAAACGGCCAGCTTTTGCCGCAAATTTTACCCACGCTTCCGCCGCCAACTGCTCCTGCATACACGCCTCCTGCCGCGGCCGCGACCTTGCCTGTTGAACCGGCGCAGCCGTATGACGCCCTCATACTTGACATAAAAGAACATCCATTCAAGCCGGCGCTGATAAACAGGATACTGGCGCAAAACGGCGAAATACTTTATGACCCCACCAAGATTGCCCAGAATATCCTTGTTGAAAGAGGCGCAGGTGATTACACAAATGATGTGGGCAAGGCAAAGGCAATATTATCCGAGAGGGGAAGCAAGAACCCTATGGTAGTAAAGGTGGTAGGTGTTGTAAAATTCACTGATGTGCAGGTGAGCGGTGATGATGCGGCCGGCATATTCAGCGCAAACCAGAAAGCAAACTTTTTAGAAGGCGCAAAGGTTGTATTTGTGTTGAAGTAACCCCAAAATCTATCACCCTCCCCTTAGTCCCCTCCCATCAAGGGAGGGGAAACAAATAGTCCCCTCTCCCCTTGCGGGAGAGGGCAAGGGTGAGGGGGATTTTCGGAACAATGACATTATTATGCATCATAAAAACATAAATCAGACTCTACAGGTTGCGGCTATTAGCTTAGCGCTTGTTATTTGCTTTTCCCTTCTGCCTTATAGTGTATTTAGCCAGCAGGATAAAGAAGATCTGCTGGTAGATGCTTCAGGCGAGGCTGCAATATTTGAAGGCGATATTCCTTCTGCAAAGCTGGAGGCCGTTGCCAGAGCCAAATGGGAGGCCATAGAAAAGACAGTCGGGGTTGAGGTAAAGTCCCTGACAATTGTTCAGGATGCTGCTTTAATGGATGAGACGATAAAAAAGAAGGTTGGCGGCAGTGTCCGGGATTTTAAGATACAGGGAGAGGGACAGAAGAATGACATCTATTGGGTGAAGATAAGCGCATCCGTAATCCCTGCCAGCGCAAAAGAGGCAATTATTGAACTTGCGAGAAACACATCGGTAACAGTTTTTATACCAGCCAGATTTCCAGACGGTGATATTGAAGAATCCAATCCATTTGCTGAGGGTGTTATAAATAATCTGGCATCTCAGGGCTATCAGGTTTATGATGTTGCCAGCAGTGAGCATACCTTGACTGCAAGCCAAGTTGAACAGGCCATGAAGACCAATAATTTTCTATCATTGAGAGGTCTTGTTTATAAATACCTTTCAAATGTAATCCTTATTGGAAAGATAGACACCACTGTTACAGGCGAAGAAGGCAAGGATATTGGCGGCGGCATGAAGCTTCCTTATAATGTTGTTACTGCGCGGCTTACATACCGCCTTATTGCCGGGAAAGGCAGCGGGCCGAGACAGATCATTGCCAGCGGTTATGAGCAGGATAAAGGGGCCGGGGCCACTATAAAAGACGCTGCATTCAGTGCGGTAGATAGTTTGAGGGAAAAGGCCTCGCGAAAGATTCAGGATGCTGTTGCCAAACACTTGCAGGAGAGCAATAAAAAGGTAAAGGTTCTGATAGAGAATATCGCCGATGTAGATACCAATCTTTCTATAAAGGGATTTCTTCAGGGCATCGCATGGGCAACAGGTGTAAAGGAGAACGGGCTCGGAGAATTCAATGTAGAATATCCTGAAGAGACAATCTATCTGGCTGCCAGCCTTTCAAAGAAAAAAGGGTTAAAGGTTATAAATTTTGATGACTTTAATGTGAAAATGCGGTATACAGGATTTTAAGAAACTCTACGGAGGTGGTACAAATGAAAAAAATACTATTAGCCGCTCTTGTTATGCTGTTCGGCCTCATGTACTCTACCGCAAACGCCATTGTGCATGTGGAGGGGAGATACTGGTTTACAAGCCTTGAATCCTCAGTAAAGGTAACAGACCTCGGCGCTATAGGCACAGAGATTAACCTTGTGGACACGCTTGGGGTTGATGATAAAAAGAATTTCTGGGAAGGAAGGCTTGACTTAAATCTGCTTGACCATCATTTAAGGTATGCTTACATGCCTATGTCATGGAAGGGTACGAAAAACATAACTCAATCTATAAACTTTGCCGGTCAAACATACACAGCCAACGCATCGGTTGATTCAAAGTTAGATGTGCTTTACCAGCGGCTTGGATATGAATATGATATTATCAATCTGCTGGGAAACAAGCTGGGCGTTATCATTGACCTTAAACTCCTGTCTGTAGATGCAAGCCTTAAAACAACAGGCATAAATAAGTCTTATTCCAAAACAGCGCCTGTTCCCACGATTGGCATGGCCGCTCAGGTGGGTCTGCCGTTTTTATTCTCCGTAGGCGCTGAAGTAACCGGCATAGCATACAACGGCAATCATCTGATAGACGGCGAGGCCTCGGTAAATTTTGAGCCCATTCCATTTACCACTATCTCAGGCGGATACAGGATGTTTGATTTAAAATTAGAAGACGGGGACAATAAGGTGGATTTTAAATTAAACGGGCCGTTTTTAATGGTGAAGGTAGGGTGGTAGTTGGTAGTTAAAGATGTCTATATTTGTTTCCATCGGAAGGAAGGTTCTGATATTTTTTTATGATCTCTATGCAATAGCAGATTTTGTAATATCTTCTATAAATACACTTCTTTTTCATCCCGCCACAGGCAGAAGGGCCATATCCGGCGTAATATATAAGCAGGTATATTTCACAGGCATTGAGGCCTTTTCTATCATTTCATGGATTGCCGCAATCCTTGGCATTATCATTGTCACGCAGGTTATAAGCATACTTCCCCTGTTTGGCGGAGAAAGGCTTATAGGCGAAATTCTGGTTTGGGTGGTTATAAGAGAGCTGGGCCCGGTCTTCGCAGCTATTATTGTCATAGCCAGAAGCGGAACTGCGATGGCTGCGGAACTTGGTTCTATGCAGGTGAACAATGAGATTACTGCGCTTGAGGCTATGGGGATAGAGCCAAAGAGGTATCTTGTGGCGCCAAGGGTTATAGGAACTGCAATCTCTGTTTTTGTCTTAACATTTTATTTTGAAGTGATAACAATACTTGGCGGGTATCTTCTTGCCGGCTTTGGCAAACGTATAAGCTTTGGCGTATACATTTCAAGTGTGCTGGAAACAATGGGTTTTATGGATGTTATTGCGTCTCTCCTGAAGAGCATAATCTTTGGTCTTATAATAGGCGCCGTTGCCACGCTCCACGGCCTGAGGGTCGGAAGATCAATAACACAGATACCTCAGGAGACCACAAAGGCTGTTATAACAAGCCTGTTTCTGGT
>JBBTFC010000020.1:0-7955 GCA_038042015.1 Deltaproteobacteria bacterium | reverse complement strand
CGTGTTTTCTCTTGCGTTTCTTGTGGCGTTTACACCGCCGGCATGGAGGCTTTTGCGCGTCTTTGTAGCGCTAATACTTGTGCTTTCATATTTTTATTACGTGCTGGAGACAATAAAGGCGAGCAAGGCGCTTGTGAAAGATGGCCATGCTACAGAAGAAAGCAAAAACCTTTATCTGTCCGCAATATTCAAAGACCATATGTTTTTTGTTGTTGTTCAGCTTTTTATCGGTCTTGGTCTTATGATAGCAGGAGCAAAGGGATTTGTGATAGGTGTTGAGCATCTTGCAGAGATACTGCATCTCCCTGTTATTGTCCTTTCCCTTTTGATTGTCCCTATTGCCACCGAACTTCCTGAAAAGGTGAACAGCATTACATGGATAAGGCAGGGTAAGGATACCATAGCAGTGGGGAATATTACAGGCGCGATGGTATTTCAGGGAAGCCTTCTTCCTGCAATAGGCATATTCCTTACACCGTGGACAACAAATATTACAGTCACCACAAGCAGTGTTATCACCCTTCTGGCCAGCGGTTGGATATACCTTCTTGTTGCCAAAAAAATAAAGATAACCCCGCCGCTACTGATTGTAAACGGAATTCTTTACAGCCTGTTTATTGTTATTGTTTTGGCGCGCCTGTAGCTGCATAGCATCCTTTGCTTATCCGAATCAACTCATGATTTCCGCTTTACTTTTAGACACTAAAACCTTATAAATAGTAGGTATGGGACAGCAGGCGATGAAAAAGCATGAGACCTTTCTAAAAATTATCATTATTGAAAAATTCACCCTGGGAATAATTGCCACCCTTTTATCCTTTGGCGTTATAAACCTTATAAATAAAGACATGGAGGTGTTTACCAATCAGATTGTTGACTACTTTGACCTTGATATGGATAACCGCTATATAGAGGCCGTGATAACAAAGATAGGGATGATTAAAAACGGAACGATTATCGGGGTTTCAATCGGCATGGTTTCTTATGCCTTGCTGAATCTAGCAATGGGTTACGGCCTGCATAGGAGGAAACGATGGGCAGAATGGCTGACAGTAATTGCAACTGCGCTCCTTATTCCGTTTGAGATATATGAGATTATTCAGGAGCAGACAACTATCTACATCGGCGTCCTGATATTAAATTGCGCGATTGTATACTATCTTGCAAAGCATAAAGAGCTGTTTAAGCGGTGAGAGGTAAATAATGTCGACAGCAGCAATAGATATAAGCAGCGTAAAATTTAATGAAAAGGGGCTTATCCCTGCAATTGCGCAGGATTATGCTACCGGTGAAGTTCTGATGATGGCATATATGAACAGAGAGTCATTGGAAAAGACAGTGTTCACAGGCAGGGCGCATTACTTCAGCCGTTCAAGAAATAAATTGTGGCTTAAGGGCGAGACCTCTGGAAATTTTCAGGAGGTTAAGGCCATTTACTATGATTGTGATGAAGACGCTGTGCTTTTAAAGGTTAATCAGATTGGGGTTGCATGCCATACAGGGGAGAGGAGCTGTTTTTTCAGAAGGATTGATAAAGGCGCAGAAGAAGCCGCAGGTTTGGCGGTTTTATCAGAACTCTTTAAAACCATAGAGCAGAGAAAAAAGGCCGCGCCGGAAAAATCATACGTTGCATCCCTGTATGCAAAGGGTATTGATAAAATTCTGGAAAAGGTAAAAGAGGAGTCCGCTGAACTGATTGATGCCGCAAAAGGCAGCAAGAAGGGAGAGATTATCCATGAAACGGCAGACCTCTTGTTTCATACATTTATTTTGCTCGGGCAAAAGGATATTTCTTTGCAGGAGATATTAAATGAACTGAAAAGACGGGCCGGCATATCAGGTCTAAAAGAAAAGGCATCAAGAAAGAAATCATGATTAAACTGATTATATAACCAGATTACACTGATTCAGGAGGCAATTATGGACTGTATATTTTGCAAAATAGCAAAAAAGGAGATACCTTCAACAATAGTATTGGAGAATGACAGTCTTATTGCAATAAAAGATCTAAACCCGCAGGCGCCGGCGCATATACTCATAATGCCCAAAAGGCATTTTTCAACTGTTCTTGAATGCAAGGATAAAGGCCTTCTGGGCGATATGCTTACAATGGCTAATCAGGCAGCTGAAAAGCTCGGCGTCAGTAAAAAAGGTTTCAGGGTTGTTATAAATACAAACGAGGATGGAGGGCAGACAGTATTTCACCTGCATATGCACCTCCTTGCAGGAAGGCCCCTTTCCGGAATGATGGGATAAAAGCTGTCATGTGAAAATACCCGCAAATTTTTCTTGCAGTTAATTGACACAATTGTTATTATCTAAGGCTTAAATATTCTTGGGAGGTTGTATGAGAGAAGAAATACATCCAAAATACGAAACAACTGCTATTGAGTGCGCCTGCGGGTTTATTGCGGAAACCAGGTCTACCAAAAAGGATTTAAGGGTAGAGGTATGCTCTAACTGTCATCCGTTTTTTACAGGCAAGCAAAAGTTAGTGGATCCTGCCGGCAGGGTGGAGAAATTTAAGAAGAAATATAAGAAGAAAGAGGCAATCTGATATATAGTGTCAGAGAGTCAGAGTATTAGAGATAAAAACAAAAACTTTGACTCTTTGACACTCTGATGCTTTGACACTGTATTCTATGAATGTAACCCTCCTTAATTTTACCCCGGCCCCTGAAAAGACCGTAGTTCTGGCTGCCAAACTCTGCTATTCGGATAGCAATATATCTCAATTAGAAGAGAGTGTTACTGGTGTCTCTTATGAGAAGTTTCTGACTAAGATTCTCAAGATGGGACATCTCTCTGTTCTGGAGCATGCCGGTTTTACCTTTGGCATAGAAGGCATATCAAGGGCCACATCTCACCAGTTGGTGCGTCACAGGCTTGCGTCATATTCTCAGCAAAGTCAGCGGTATGTTAAATTCAAAGAGGGGCTGGAGTTTGTAACCCCGCCCTCTATAAAGAAAAATGCAAAAATAGGGAAAAAATTTTCTGATATCACAGCCTCTCTCTACAGTTTCTATAATGAGATGATTGAGGCAGGCATACCGGCAGAAGACGCCAGATATATACTTCCAAATGCTGCGGAGACAAAGATTATAGTTACAATGAATGCCAGGGAACTTCTGCATTTTTTCGGCCTTCGCACCTGTGAAAGGGCTCAATGGGAGATAAGGGAGATGGCAAAGAGGATGCTTGCCCTTGCAAAAAAAGAGGCGCCATTTATATTTAAAAAAGCAGGTCCGGGCTGTGTAAGCACAGGCAAATGCACTGAAGGTGAAATGACCTGCGGCAGGCCAGATAAGATAAGAGAAGAGTTTAGGAATTTATTATGATTAACCGGCTTGAACAAATAGAAAAAAGATATATTGAACTCGGAAACCTTTTAAGCGACCCAAAGGTTATTTCTGACCAGGAAAGCTTTCAAAAGTATGGCAGGGAACATTCGTCTCTGATTGAGATGGTGGAGGCATACAATGAATTAAAAAAAGCAGAGAATGAATTAAAGGAAAACAAGGCGATTATAGAAGGAAAAGATGAAGAGCTTAAGGGTTTAGCCAAAGAAGAAATCCCTGTTCTTCAAAAAAGAAAAACTGAATTGGAAGAAAGACTCAAAATCCTTCTTATTCCAAAGGATCCGAATGATGAAAAAAATATACTGCTTGAAATAAGGGCAGGCGTTGGCGGCGATGAGGCCTCAATATTTGTTGCCGACCTTTTCAGGATGTATTCGAGATACGCTGAAGTTCAAAAATGGAAGGTGGAGATATTAAGCAGCAGCCCGACAGGAATGGGTGGATTAAAAGAGATTATAGCCATAATTGCCGGCAAGGGCGCATACAGCAAGCTCAAATACGAGAGCGGTGTGCATCGCGTTCAACGGGTTCCGGCAACAGAGGCATCGGGCAGGATACATACATCCACTATTACTGTGGCAGTGCTGCCTGAGGCCGAAGAGGTTGAAGTAGATATAAAAGAGGCAGATTTAAAGGTTGATACCTTTCGGGCCGGCGGCGCAGGCGGGCAGAATGTAAATAAGGTGGAGACTGCTATAAGGATAACGCATCTCCCGACAAATATTATTGTCCAGTGTCAGGCTGAAAGGAGCCAGCATAAAAACAGGCAACAGGCCATGAAAATGCTGGCGGCGAAACTTTTGGACATAAAGCAAAAGGAACAGGATACTAATATTGCGATGGAAAGAAAAAGTCAGGTCGGGACAGGAGACAGGAGCGAAAAAATAAGGACATACAATTTTTCTCAAAACCGTGTTTCAGACCACAGGATCGGCCTTACCCTTCACAGACTTGATGCTGTAATGGAAGGAGACTTAAACGAACTCATAGAAGCGCTCACACATTATTATCAGACAGAGGCATTAAAAGGCCATAATATGGCATTGCAGGTATAGGCATGGATAAGATTATTATACAAGGCGGCAATCGTCTAATTGGAGAGGTAGAGATAAGCGGCGCTAAGAATGCGGCATTGGCAATCCTTTCCGCGGCTATTTTAACCGATGACTGGAATATATTTTATAATGTTCCGAAACTAAAAGACATTGACACTATAAAAACCTTGCTTCTTTATATCGGGGCTGAAATTCAGGAAGATGGCAATGCCTTAAAGATTAGAACCAGAGACCTTAAAAATCCGGAAGCGCCGTATGAATTAGTCAAGACCATGAGGGCATCGTCTCTCGTGCTGGGGCCGCTTCTATCAAGATTTAAAATGGCAAGGGTTTCTTTGCCCGGTGGATGCGCAATAGGCGCAAGACCGATGAATCTCCATTTGACGGCTTTGGAAAAGATGGGAGCTGATATTAAGATAGACGGCGGCTACATCAATGCAAAGGCAGAAAAGCTTAAAGGCGCCAGGATATCTTTTGATATCTCTACAGTAACAGGCACGGAGAATATCATGATGGCGGCAACACTTGCCGATGGTGTTACAGTGTTGGAAAATGCCGCATGCGAGCCGGAGGTGGCGGAACTGGCAAATGTATTAAACAAGATGGGCGCCTGCATAAAAGGCGGAGGCACAGATTGCATCAGCATAGAAGGCGTTGACAGCCTGAAACCGGTAACGCACACGATTATGCCTGACAGGATAGAGGCAGGGACATTTATGATTGCGGCAGGCATGACAAAGGGCGATGTGCTTATTAAAAATTGCCCCTTGCAAAACCTTGAGATGTTGGATGCAAAACTAAGAGAGGCAGGTGTGGGAATAAAAATGGAAGATGGCGGAGTGCGTGTTACAGGAAATTCCCATCTGAAAAGCGTTGATGTAAAGACCCTCCCCTATCCGGGTTTTCCCACTGATATGCAGGCGCAGATGATGGCGATGATGAGCATAGCCAGTGGCCTTTCTATAATTACAGAGACAGTATTTGAAAACAGGTTTATGCATGTAAGCGAATTAAGGAGAATGGGAGCGGATATAAAGATAGAAGGAAGAAATGCGATTATAAAAGGGAGGCCGTCTCTCAACGGCGCCCCTGTCATGGCAACAGATTTAAGGGCAAGCGCATCATTAATATTAGCAGGCCTTGCGGCAGAGGGGGTAACAGAGATTGCAAGAGTTTATCACCTGGACAGGGGTTATGAAAAGATAGAGGAAAAACTTTCAAAACTGGGGGCAAATATAAAGAGGGTGAGAACATGAAAAAGACACAAGTAAGAATAAATCCTAAATCCGAATTAACCATTGCCCTTCCGAAAGGCCGGATTCTGAAAGAGGCTGTTGCCCTTTTTAAAAAGATAGGCATTGACTGTTCCGATGTCATGGAAGACAGCAGAAAACTTATCTTTGAAAATAAGAAGAGCCGTATCAGGTTCATGGTAATAAGGTCTCAGGATGTGCCGACCTATGTGGAATATGGCGCCGCAGATGCTGGTATAGCAGGGAAGGATGTGCTTTTGGAACAGGAGAGGGATATCTATGAACCTCTTGATTTAGGCATCGGCATTTGCAGGATGGTTGTTGCAGAGCCCAGGGAACTGGGCAAAAAAGATAACCCGAGACACTGGACACACATAAGGGTTGCCACAAAGTATCCGAACATTACGTTGAAGCACTTTATGAACAAAGGGATACAGGTTGAGATAATAAAACTCTACGGTTCTATTGAACTGGCCCCGCTCCTCGGCCTTTCGGAGAGGATTGTTGACCTGGTTCAAACCGGCGAGACATTAAAAAGAAACGGCCTTGTGGAAGTAGAGGAGATAATGAAGGTTACATCAAAACTTATCTGCAACAGGGCGTCGTTAAAGACAAAGCCTGACAGGATAAAAGCGATAGTTGATAGCCTGAAAAAGGCAATATAACGCATCTTGCCCTGCCCAACATTCAACCTCGAAGCGCAACAAATGAGGAAGCGGCTGCAACACCGTAGCGCATGCTTCATAGCCATTTCTTCTTTTTAAAATAGAAAAGCATCATGACTGCTATTGCAGACATTCCAACAATGACCACGAAATAGCTATACCGCCATTTTAATTCAGGCATAAATTCAAAGTTCATGCCGTATATGCCGACTATAAAGGTGAGAGGTATGAATATTGTGCCGATGATGGTTAGAAACTTCATTATCTCATTCATCCTGTTGCTTATACTTGAAAGATATATATCAAGCATGCCTGAAAGCATCTCGCGATACGACTCAACTGTGTCAATCACCTGTATTGTATGGTCATAGACATCCCGGAGATATATGGATGTGGTGTCCCTGATGAGAGGAGATTCCTTCCTTTCCATTGCGCTTATTACCTCTCTTAACGGCCATACGGCTTTTCTTAAATATATCATCTCCCTCTTGAATACATGTATCTTGTGCAAAGTCTGTGCCTGAGGGTTTTTGACAAGTTCATCTTCAAGATTTTCTATCCTTTCCCCCATCTCTTCAAGCACGACAAAGTAGTTGTCTACGATTGCATCTATAAGTGAGTATGCAAGATAATCCGTTCCAAGACCCCGTATCCGTCCCTTCCCGCTCCTTATCCTTTCTCTAATCAGGTTAAATGCGTCCCCCTTTATCCCTTCCTGAAATGAGAGGACAAAGTTCTTGCCAAGTATTATGCTAATCTGTTCAGCGATAAATTCTGTTCCGCTCTTTTTATGCAGCATCTTAAGGACAATGTAAATATAATCGCCATGATCCTCTATCTTCGGACGCTGGTCTGTATTCAGGATGTCTTCAAGGACAAGCGGATGTAAAGAGAAGCAATCGCCAAGCTTTTGAATAATGTCAGAGCGGTGGAGCCCCTCAACATTTATCCATGTTACAGTTGGCTTTTCCTTTAAAGGAATACATTCTTCTACAGCCTTTAACTCTATTTCATGGACATTTGCCTCGTCATAATCAATGACAAAGATATTTACATCCTTTTCCCTCTTTTCACCGATATGGACAAGTGTTCCGGGGAGAAGGCCGCTCTTTTTAGACCTATTCTTTATTAAACGCGGCATGAACATCTCTGCAATCTAACATAATAATCCCTAACAGGCTGTAAGTCCCTCCTCAATTGCCTTCCTAACCATTTCCATGAGAAGCTTCTCATCTGCATCCGATACAGGTATTGGCTTTCCTATAACAACCTTTACGGCCCCCGGCCTTATTAAAATACTCTCCTTTTTCATTAGGTTCTCAGTGCCTCTTATTGACACCGGCACAATCGGGACGCCGCTTTTTATCGCAAGCAAAAACCCGCCTCGTTTAAATGGGAGGAGGTTGCCTGCAGCGCTTCGCGTGCCTTCCGGAAATATCAGAACAGACGCCCCCTTTTTTACCTTCTCAGCCGCTCTTTCTATGCTCTTATAGGCGCTCCCTGCCTTTTCCCTGTCAATGCTTACATATCCCGCAAGGCTCATAGACCATCCGATGATGGGTATCTTAAAAAGGCTCTTTTTCGCAACCCAGCGGAACTGGATCGGGATAAATCCCTGCAAAG
>JBBTFC010000019.1:2582-9131 GCA_038042015.1 Deltaproteobacteria bacterium | reverse complement strand
TCTCATGCTCAGGCACTGTAATATTACCTTCGGTAGTGGCAATTATTATTGTCTTACCGGAAACAGAAGGTCCAAACTCCTTCTTTAAATCTACCTTGACAGTAAGTATGTCGCCTTGAATCTGCATATCAATATTCTTCATAAAATAACCCTCCTTTTGTGATATACCTATCCCTACCCCTTTATCCTTCACCGCCCCTACGGAACCCCTCCCCCCAGCCTTTCCGTATCCCTCATCTGGTGGGCAATGACAACCCTACAACTCAACACACCGTCCTCCATGATAGTCTTTTCCTCATCCTCCCTTACTATGGTTACTGTTGGTTTGAAGATTACAAAGTCCTGATGAAATGGTGTTCTTACATTACCGCCGAAGGTGGAGTTGTCGCCAAGGGCAATATGGATTGTGCCGAGTATCTTTTCTGATTCAAGGATATTGTCAGGCCTCTTTGCCATATCATTTGTCCCTATGCCAAGTTCGGCAATGTTTCTGAAATCAGGATTTTCCTTAAGCTTTGCCTCAAGTTTTTTGGCATACGGGTCTCTGCCGCTTATATCCTTAACAAGTCCTTTTTCTATTTTCAGAATAACCGGCGAACTGAGTTTAAATGTCGGAGCCCAGTCAATCACCATGACGCCTTTTGTTGTCCCTTCCACCGGCGCAACAAAAACCTCGCCTGCCGGAAGATTTCCGAATGCGCCTGGCGAGGTCAGATTACCGGTATCCGCCAGCGCCTTTCTGCCTTTTATTCCAATTGCAAGGTCTGTGCCATTAGGCGCAGTGATAAGCGCCTTTTCTGCGCCGTCCATGCCGGCTGCAAGATTGTTTGTCCTTTCTTTTAACGCCTTCCAGTCCACCTGCATCGGGCCATAGAACATCTCTTCATCAAACAGGGGCATGCTTGCGTAACGGGTTTTACAGATATTGGTTAAGAGGTCTCTGAATTTTGTGTGGCTTGTTGAAAAATTTGGAAGGGCTATGACTACATTTACGGCATCGGCCTTATTTGATTCTACTATATTCTTTATATCCCCTGCCTCTTTCTGACTTAACTGCCCTTTGCTTATGAGCTTTCCAATGAGTCCATATTCCTCTAATTTCTCTACAGTCTTTTTACCAAAAGCCGCAGCCCATATTTCTTTCGGCGGCTCTGAACCATGCACCTTTAAGGAAGGATAGGCAAGAAATGTTATACTCTGACATAGCTCCTTCCCTGCCTCAGCCACCTTTCTGGCCAAATCCGGAAGGGCATCCCTGCGCCTTCTGTCGGACTCGTTTATATCTTCTTCAGTCAGGAGCGTATCGGTAAAAACAAACGCCCGCTCATTTTTGCGCACACCAAGATTGTCAGTATAAAGTTCCCTGACGGCTTTCTTTAGCATTTTCTGCCCTCTACTATCTTCCTCAAGAGCAGGATATTTTCCGTATGTCCTGTCATCCTTGCTGTAACCTTGCCCTTTATCGGCCTCCCCAAAAGATAGAGGTCTCCGGTAATATCAAGTATCTTGTGTCTGGCAAACTCATTGGGAAATCTGAGCGCTGTATTTATTACACTGTCTTCGCCCACCAGCACCACATTGGAAAGCCTGCCCCCCTTTGCCAGGCCCATCTCTTGCAATTTGCCATAATCCTTAACAAAGCCGTAGGTTCTGGCAGGGGCTATCTCTTTCCTGAAAACCTCAGGGTCGTCAAGAACAAAAATCGCCTCCTGTTTTCCAATCGGAGGCGGATAATCCATTGAATACCGGATTGTAAGATTGGGTGAAGGTTCAATGGATATATATCTCCCATTAGCAGGATTCCCGATTGAATAAGTATTGTCTATTACAATATCGTCTACCGGCTCTCCCTGTTCCAGAGCGCCGCTGTCTTCTATCATCTGGCAGAAATCCATGGCAGAGCCGTCCATTATAGGCACCTCGCTCCCTATCTTTATCAGAAGATTGGTTATCTTATATATATGCAGGACAGCCATAAGATGCTCAATGGTCATGATAGAGGCATGGCCTCTCTTCAAGGTAGTGGCATAATCTGTGGAAGAAACATAATCAAGGTGCGCGGGTATCATCTCTTCTGATGAAAGGCTTGTAAATACAATACCGCTGTTGGGAGGAAGCGGAGAAAGGATAACCCCTGTTTTCCCGCCGGAGTGAAGCCCCTGACCGCCAAGGACAATGCTTGTTTTTATTGTCCGCTGCATTCTGCCGGCCCGCCCTTTCTTTGCCTCAAACCTATGATTTGGAATTTGAGATTTTAATTCCGCGCCCGTTTCGCTGGCGCCCGGAACTCCGAACTCCGAACTCTCCTTACCCCCCTCATTTAATGCCCTCTTTACAGTTAAAAGCACGGCTTCCAGAGAAAGCGGCTTCTCTATATAATCATATGCGCCGAGCTTTATGGTCTTTACCGCCGCCTCAATATTTCCATGGCCGGATATCATTATCACCTGAAGGTCCGGTTGTCTTGCCTTTATTTCTTTTAAAACCTCTGTGCCGTCCATTACAGGCATCCATATATCAAGAATCACCAAATCAGGCCGGTTTGAATCCAACATCTTTAATGCCCTATGGCCATCGCCGGCCAATATTACATCAAACCCTTCATCTCTCAGAATATCGGAGAGTGACTGCCTGATGCTTTCCTCATCATCCACAATCATTATTTTCTTTGCTGTCTTCATGTTAAGTAAGTTCGGGATTAAGCCCTGCCTCCCTTTACCGGAAGTTCTATTACAAAACGGGTTCCCGCCGGGACATTATCCTTTACCCTTATATAGCCTCTGTGGTCGGCAATTATGTCGCTGACAATGGCAAGGCCAAGCCCGCCGTTTCCTGACTTCTTTGTGGAAAAATATGGCTCAAAGAGTCTGGGCTTATCTTCTTCCGGTATCCCGCAGCCTGTATCAGCCGCCTCAATCCTCGCAATCTTATATTCCTTATCGTAAAAGGTTTCAAGTATAATCATACCGTTCCCCTCAATAGACGCAATAGAATTATCGAGAAGGTTTATGATGACCCTTTTTATTTGGTCCCGGTCCACATCCAGCATTGGAAGCTTTTCATCCAAATTTAAACTAAATGATATGCCTTTCGGCATGCCATGATAAAGGGCCGCAACCTCTTTTATAATCTCATTTATATTATTCGGCGCCGGACTGGCAGACGGCATCCTTGCAAAATTTGAGAATTCATTTACAAGGGTCTTTAATTCATCCACCTGTCTGATTATGGTTCTGGTGCATTCGTCGAACACATGGCCTTCTTCTCCGGAAAATCTGCCTCTGTATTTTTTGCTTAATCTCTGGGCAGAAAGCTGTATTGGCGTAAGAGGGTTTTTCACCTCATGCGCTATCCTCTGGGCGACCTCTTTCCATGCCATCATGCGCTGGGTCTTAAGGAGGTGGCTTAAATCCTCAAGCACAGCCACCATGCCGAGATAATTGCCGTTGTCGTCCTTAAGCATCGTAAGATTCAGAAGAACAGGTATGGCCTTGCCTTTTAAGTCTATCTGTATCTGCCTTTCCAGATTATCTGCGCCTCTGTCTTTCATTTCAGCTATCATTCCGTTCAGGAAGTTTTCATCCTTTTGTTTCAATATATCTCTGTAAGTTTTTTCTAAAGCCCTTCCCGGAGCCAGCCCAAGGAGATCTTCTGCAACCCTGTTTATTGTAGTTATCTTTCCATCCTTATCAAGCGAGATAACACCCGCAGCCACATTACCAAGAACTATTTCCATGTATCTTCTTCTCTGCTCCAGTTCTGTGTTTGTTTTTTTAAGGTCTATATTTGCCTCTTCTATCCTGTTCTTAGTTGCCTTTAAATCTCCGGTCATTTTATTAAATGAGTTTACCAAAACCCCAATCTCATCCTTTGCCTCTATAGATATGCGATAATCAAGGTTGCCGTTTGCAATCTCATTTGTCCCGTATGCAAGCTGCTGGATAGGGACTGTTATCTCCTTTGCCATATACCTGCCTATCCATATTGCAAAAAACACTATTACAAGAGTTATAATGAGCAACGTTGTAAAATAACTGGCCTTAAGCGGCGTTTTTAATATCTTCAACTGCCTGTAGCTCTCAAATGCAGTGGAGATTCCCTTCATCTTGGCAATGAGGCTCCTGGATACATAATAGCTGACTACTACAACCCCGATTATGACCTTGCGGTCAGAGGAAAAGGCTGGAGAAACGCCTCTTGCCACATCCCCTTTTTCAAGGGTTTGTATAAAATTTGCCGCATTACCCTTGAAGGCGTCTGAAATTGACTCTATTGTTATGTCCGGAACCATATTCTGTGTCACATGGTTTGCCAACGTATAGCCAATCCTCTGTTTATCTGCGGAAAAAACCTCTATGCTGCTTATACCTGTCTCTGCCATTTTTGTTTCAAGGTATGCCCGTAGTTTATCCTCATCCCGAGTTAATCCATCAGAGGAGAGTTTTGACCCTATCTGATTAGCGTAGACAACCATCTTATCGGATGTGTCTTTATAGTAGTTTTGTCCGAGTTCCAGAGATTCCCGTAAAGAGTCTTCCACCTTAATGCCAAACCAACCCTCAATGCTTTTGTTTATAAATCCAATAACCACAAAAAATAAAAGGAAAGTTGGGATAATAGAAAGTCCTACAAATGTAACGATGAGTCTTGTGCGAAGCCGCGAGCCAATAATCTTGCTTCGTCTTTCAAAAATGAGTTTTACAAAATTTCTTAAGATTAGAAAAACAAGCAGTATTAAGAGAATTATGTTTACATTGATGAGGCCGAAAACAATTACATTAGTGGCTGTGGGAAGGCTGCTGTTTGCGCCTCCGATGTGGCTTTCAATATATGTTAATATAATGATAGCAATCGCAACAGCTGCAATGATATACCACTCGCGTCTGCGTCTTTTATGTTCCTCTTCGGATATTAATTGTTCAGTCATAGGTTTGCTTGTAGAGACAGGTTTTAAAACCTGTCTCTACTGTATTACAAACTCCTTTTCATACCAACCGGTTTCATAATTCCAGAATGAAACAAAGAAGAGCATATAATTAAGCGGGAATGGAAGGTTTACAGGATCCAGTGTGGCCTTTATTCTGAGCTGATACCCTTCTCCTTTTTTCAGCGCTGAAGCCGGTTTAATGATGATATTATCACCGCCTGCCATGATTTTCTTTGCCTGCTCAATCTCTTTAACCCGCATGGCGCTTTGCGGTTTTTCTCCCTGCGCAATCTCATACTCTTCCTTTAAGGTATCATACTTTACAGTATGCCTGAATGTCATGCCGGCCAATGTTTCATCAAACCACAAACCCTGTTTTCGGTAAAGCTCTACAAAGAAGGTAAATGTCGTAGGTATTCCGCTTTTAATCCCCTCTTCTATATCCTTTGTAAATGCGTTTTTAATCTCAAAAGACACCTTAACGCTATCTGAATTATTTGTTATAACAACCTTGTCCACTGCTGGATTTATAGAAGTCCCGCCAAAGACCGGCGCGGCAATGATAGAAAACAAGGGTGTAAAAATAGCTATTAAAAATATAATGCGCCTGAACATAGATGGGTATAATACGCAAAACCATTATGAAAAGCAAGCAAGGAGGGGTAAATTAATCCTCTTGAGCAACTGCTGCAAAGTCTATAGAATGGTATCATGCTCTGGATAATATTTGCCCTCATTACCGCCTTTTCTCTGTCTACCGCCGATGCCTTGAGTAAAAGGGCAATGATAAAGAGCGATGAATATGTAATTGCATGGGTAAGGGAAGGCTATGCCCTCCCCTTTATTGCAATAGCGCTCTTTTTTATCCCTACACCCGATTTAGATAAAACATTCTGGGTCTCTGTTCTCATACTTTTGCCGTTGGAGATAACAGCGCTCATACTCTATGTGAAGGCGATAAAACTCTCTCCCCTTTCCCTTACTATACCGTTTATGGCCTTAAGTCCGGTTTTTATAACAGTTATTGCATTTTTTCTGCTCGGTGAACGGCCTGATAAATCAGGGATTATCGGCATATTCCTTATCACCATAGGGGCATACCTATTGAATGCAAAGGCAAGCAGCATTGGACTTTTAGGCCCTATAAAGGCAATCGCAAAAGAGCGTGGCTCAGTGCTGATGATCATTGTTGCGGTCATATATAGCATTACATCCACCATCGGAAAGATTGCTGTCCAGCATTCAAGCCCGATATTTTTTGGCTTCTTTTATCCGCTGCTTTTGACCATTGCCCTGTCAATGGTTGTGGGTGTTAAAGGGACTCTCCGTCAGGTGGTATCAAGGCCGGTAACATTTCTAACAATAGGCCTTTTTACAGCCATTATGATTTTATCGCATTTCATGGCTATCAGCATGGCCGATGTCGCCTATGTAATATCCGTAAAAAGGACAAGCCTTGTCTTTAGTGTGATTTACGGCATGATTGTATTTAAGGAAAGAGATATAGGAGAGAGGCTGCTCGGAAGCTTATTTATGTTGGCCGGGGTTGTTTCAATAACCGTGTTTTGATATAAACTGTAATGACAGTGGCGCAGGCTGTAGGATATTTTGTCCCCCTCTGG
>JBBTFC010000019.1:0-2482 GCA_038042015.1 Deltaproteobacteria bacterium | reverse complement strand
ATAAAAATACCAATGGATAATGGGTCTGCAATAAGAAACACCCTTCAAACCGTATTCGGCTTTCGCTCGTTCCGGCCGAATCAGGAGGCGATTATCAAAAGCATTCTGGCGGGCAGGGATGTGTTTGCCGTGATGCCGACAGGCGGCGGCAAGTCGCTCTGCTATCAACTTCCGGCAACGATCATGTCCGGCGCCGCAATCGTGATCAGCCCGCTCATCTCTTTGATGAAGGATCAGGTTGACGCTGCGCGGGCAAACGGGATCGCGGCCGCATATCTGAACAGTTCGCTGGACTCCCGCGAGGTTTCGGAAGTTTATCGGGATTTTAAAAATAAAAAGATTGAACTGCTCTACATCGCGCCGGAGCGGTTCGCCATGCCGAATTTTCTTGAAACGCTCAAGGCCATGCCCATCTCATTTTTTGCCATAGACGAGGCGCACTGCATCTCGGAATGGGGACATGACTTCCGTCCTGATTATCTGAGCCTGTCCGTTATTCCAAAGGTGTTTAGTAATACGCCCATAGCGGCCTTTACCGCAACCGCTACGGCCAGGGTGCAGGAAGATATATGCGCAAAGCTCGGCCTCAGAAAACCTTTTGTCGTGCGCGCCTCATTCAATCGTCCGAATCTTTTTTATCAGGTGGAAAGGAAATCCGACGTGGAATCGCAGATACTTGAATTCCTCGGAACTCATCCCGACGAGTCCGGCATTGTGTATCGCACCACGCGCGACTCTGTCTCGGCGACTGCGGATTTTCTCAAGGCCAATGGAATCAGCGCCCTTCCCTATCACGCGGGGCTTCTTCCGGATGTGCGGGACAAAAATCAGGACGCCTTCAACCGTGACGAGGCGCAGGTGATCGTGGCGACTATCGCCTTTGGCATGGGCATTGATAAATCCAATGTGCGGTTTGTCATCCACGCAGACCTGCCGAAAAATATCGAGGGATACTATCAGGAGACAGGCCGCGCCGGACGAGACGGCGAACCAGCGCAATGTCTCCTCTTTTTCGGCAGAGGAGATATTCCCAAGATAAGATATTTCATAGATCAGATACAGGGCGATGCGGAGCGCTCCGCTGCTATGGAAAACCTGAACCGGATGGCCGGGTTCGCATCGCACAATGTGTGCAGGCGAAGGCAGCTGCTCGGTTATTTCGGCGAACAGTATCCAACGGAAAATTGCGGCGCCTGCGATATTTGCGCCGGAAACATCGAGCGGATTGACATTACCCGGGATGCGCAGATCGTGATGTCCGCCATGTTCAGGACAGAAGAGCGGTTCGGGGCAGGACACATCGTTGATGTGGTTACAGGCGCGGACACAAAACGGATACGCGCCTTGGGCCATCATGCCATAAAAACCTACGGCGTGGGAAAAGATAAGGACAAAGAACACTGGCGGCTCATTGTTGACGAACTGCTCGCGCAGGAGATAATCCTGCAGGAGAGCGGCAAATATCCGGTATTGAAACTGACGGAAAAGGCAAACTTAGTCCTGCGCGGCAAGGCGCAGATTGAAGGATTGAAACGTGACGAGCCAAAAGAAAAGGCGCGGGCAATGGGCGGGATTGAAGGGTATGACCAAACACTCTTTGACAGGCTGCGGATAATGAGAAAGAGGATCGCCGATAGTGAGCGGGTTCCCCCCTTTGTCGTGTTCTCGGACAGAACCTTGCATGAGATGTGCAGATACTATCCCGCGACTGCGCCGGACATGAGAAAGATCAGCGGCGTAGGCGATACGAAGTTAGAGCGATACGGCGATAAGTTTATTCAGGAGATCAAAAAATATCTGGCAGAAAATCCGGCGAATGCAACCTTAAAATCCGCAATCCGAAATCCGAAACTTGTCCCTGCGAGTTTAAAGCAGGGATCTGCAATTACGGGGACTGTTGAAGAAACATACCGGCTGTTCCAAAAAGGCTTATCTCTGGAACAGATAGCGGCGCAGCGAAGCCTCGCGCCCTCAACCATCGCAATCCACATAGAAAAACTCATTCGGGCAGACAGGGATATTGACATAGACCGCCTGATAGCCCCTGCAAAGAGGCGAGAGATAGAAGATATGTTTTCCACACTGAAACAGTCGGGATTAAAACCAGTTGTTGAGGCAGGAAACGGGAGGACAAGTTACGAAGAGGCGCGAATAGTGAAGGCGTGGATGAGCAAGGAAAGATGATGGAGAAGCTGGGAATTTATAGTAAAGGCATTCAGTAAGGTATAATGTTACAATTTTCGTCATTCCCTCGGAACAACGTCATTCCGGCGAAAGCCGGAATCCAGAATCTGCTTATATGCCGATATGTTTCGCATACTGGACTCCGGCTTTCGCCGGAGAGACAGTATTAATCAGATATTTCCTTATATATTGACAGGACAATTTCTTCATGTTTCAATCGTTGCAAAAGGAGAACAATATGGCAGAGCCTACGATCACCTGTCCTAATTGCAAAACAGAGATCAAACTGACTATATCT
>JBBTFC010000018.1:0-7434 GCA_038042015.1 Deltaproteobacteria bacterium | reverse complement strand
TATATCAAAAAGGTTAAATAGTGCAACCAAAAACTTGAACCCCCTTTACATTACCCCTTAACAGTTAGTGTATATCTATCATGGGCAAATGCGCCTAAGGCGGATTCTATCAGCACAAAGACAAACCTTTGAACCATGAGATTTATAGCGGCGATGCCTATGATCCGAAACCGGCGGGGGAAAAGGTATTAAAACTGGCGGAAGGAGGAGGGAGTCGAACCCACCCATCTTGCTTTAAGCAGGACAGCACAGTTTTGAAGACTGGCAGGGCCACCGGGCCATATCCCCTTCCTCAAATATAATTAAGAATTATGAAATTAAATAGGGAATGTTTCAATCATAACATATCCCTGTTTTTCTGCAACGCAATTTGATGCCTGTAAAAATCAAAGTCTATTTTTGGGGATGCCTTTCAAAACGCAAATACAATTTGCTTTTTGCAATAAATCCGCTATAAATATAGCATGAAAAGCAGCGCCGGCATAAAAGGGATAACCCTTGTTGTAATAGTGGCAGCGTTGCCAATTGTTTATAAAAGGATCAAAGGAATGGAAATTAAAAAAGGGTAATAATAACCATGAAAAAGCCTTTATCACAAAAGATACTGGAACGGCATATTGTATCAGGCAAGTGGGAAACTGGCGCTGAGATAGGTATTAAGATAGACCAGACACTTACTCAGGATGCAACAGGCACACTTGCATATTTGGAATTTGAAGCGCTTGGCCTTGATGAGATAAAGACAGAACTCTCTGTCAGCTATGTTGACCACAACCTTTTGCAGACCGATTTTAAGAACGCAGATGACCACCGTTTCTTGCAGAGCGTTGCAAAGAGGTATGGCATATACTTTTCTCCTCCGGGCAACGGCGTTTCCCATCAGGTGCATATGGAAAGATTCGGAGTGCCAGGGAAAACCCTGTTGGGCTCTGACAGCCACACATCAACAGGCGGAGGCCTCGGAATGATTGCCATGGGCGCCGGAGGTCTTGATGTGGCGCTGGCAATGGCAGGTGAGCCGTTTTATATGGAAGTGCCAAAAATATTTGGCGTAAGGCTTATTGGGAGGCTCTCTCCATGGGTCTCCGGCAAGTATGTAATCCTTGAGATGCTGAGGCGTCACACAGTAAAAGGCGGCCTTGGAAAGGTAATTGAATATTTTGGCCCTGGCGTGAAACACCTGTCAGCCACAGACAGGGCAACCATCTCAAATATGGGCGCAGAGCTTGGTGCGACAACAACCATATTCCCATCTGATGAAAGGACAAGGGAATTTATGGTAAGACAAGGGAGGGAAGAACAATGGGTAGCCTTTGAGGCGGACGAGGATGCGCATTATGATGAACTGGATGAGATAGACTTATCAAAACTTGAGCCTCTCATTGCTTGCCCTACATCACCTGACAATGTAAAAAAGGTTTCAGAGGTCGAGGGCATCCCGGTTCACCAGGTGATTATCGGCTCATCTGTAAATTCATCATTCAGGGATTTGATGATTGTCTGTAAGGCATTAGAAGGCAAGAAGGTTCACCCTGATATAAGTCTTGAGATAAACCCCGGAAGCCGTCAGGTCATAGAAAATGTAATACTGGAAGGAGGGGCAGTGATACTTACTCACGCTGGCGCAAGGATACATCAGTCCGGATGTTTGGGCTGCATTGGCATGGGCCAGGCGCCTGCAACAGGCACAGTGTCCCTTCGAACATTTCCGAGAAACTTTCCGGGAAGGAGCGGAACAGAGAATGATCAGGTATATCTGTGCAGCCCGGAAACAGCAGTAGCTGCTGCCATATTCGGGAAGATTACAGACCCGAGAAGGCTTATCGAATATCCAGATATTGTTGAACCGGAGAGGTTTATGTCTAATGAAGATTTGATTATAAAACCCCTCCCTCCTCACGAAAGAAAAAGAATTGAGATTATTAGAGGGCCTAATATAGCGCCATTCCCAAAGCTGGGACCACTGCCGGCAGAATACGATGGAGAGATACTGTTAAAGGTAGGAGATAATATAACAACGGATCACATCCTATCAGGCGGAAATGATGTGCTTCCTCTCAGAAGCAACATACCAGCCATAAGCGTTCACGTATATGAAAGGGTTGATAGGTCATTTTTCAAAAGGTGCAAGGAAAAGGAAAGAGGCATAATAATTATCGGAGGAGAAAACTACGGCCAAGGCTCATCCAGAGAGCATGCTGCCCTCGCCCCGCGCTACCTCGGCGTCCAGATAAAGATTGCAAAAAGCTTTGCCCGCATCCACAGGTCTAACCTTATAAACTTCGGCATTGTACCATTGTTATTCAACAACCCGTCAGATTATGAAGAGTTAAAACAGGGTGATACCTTAAGGTTTCCTGAACTGCGTAAAAACATAGAGCAAGGTAAGGGTGAAGTATTAGCTATCTGTAACGGTAGGGAGGTAAAGCTTAAACTCAAAGTAACTGATAGAGAGCGAAAATGTATTCTGGAGGGTGGGTATCTAAATCTTGCAAAAAAAGGGATTAAATAGTGTGAAAAAATTGCCTTTGTCATTGTTGACGTTCAGAATGATTTCTGCCCATGTGGCGCGATCGTTTCCCAAAAGGCTGGTTTTAAATGGGGTTAGCGCTCTCCATGCACGAGTGCCAAAATTCTCCTTGACAACTGAGACAGCGGCGCATATATTGAGTAACATATTGAGCAGCAAAAATTATATAAGGAGGTAATTTAATATGAAGATTAAACCGCTTCACGATAGGATTCTTGTGAAGAGTCTTGAAGAAGAGGAAAAAACAAAGGGGGGCATCATAATCCCGGACAGCGCCAAGGAAAAGCCGATGGAAGGCGAGGTCGTTGCAGTTGGTCCAGGCAAGATGGCTGATGACGGCAAAAGGATTGTTATGGATATTAAAGCAGGCGATAGGGTGCTTTACAACAAGTACGGCGGCACCGAGGTAAAGATAGAAGGCGTGGAGCATCTGATCATGAGGGAAGATGACGTACTTGGAATAATAGTAAAATAAAGTCACAAGTCACCAGTGAAAAACTTGTGACTTGAAACTTGTGACTTGTAACTAAAAAAAAGGAGGAATGAAAAATGGCTGCAAAGATGATAGCCTTTGGTCAAAAGGCACGAAATTCTATTTTAAACGGCGTCAATGTTCTGGCTGATGCGGTGAAGGTAACGCTTGGCCCTAGGGGAAGAAATGTTGTTATTGATAAATCCTTTGGCTCGCCTACCATCACAAAAGATGGCGTGACAGTTGCAAAGGAGATAGAACTGGAAGATAAGTTTGAAAACATGGGCGCCCAAATGGTTAAGGAAGTGGCATCCAAGACAAGCGATGTTGCAGGAGACGGAACCACAACCGCAACAGTGCTTGCGCAGGCAATATACAGAGAAGGCGCAAAGCTCGTTGCCGCAGGCCACAATCCAATGGATTTGAAGAGGGGTATTGACAAATCTGTTGAGGCGGCGGTTGCTGAACTAAAAAAACTATCAAAACCAACAAAAGACAAGAAAGAGATTGCCCAGGTTGGCACCATATCTGCCAATGGCGATAGTACAATCGGCGATATTATTGCAGAGGCAATGGACAAGGTTGGCAAGGAAGGGGTAATCACGGTTGAAGAGGCAAAGGGCATGGAGACAACCCTTGAGGTTGTCGAAGGCATGCAGTTTGACAGGGGTTATCTCTCCCCATACTTTGTAACAGACGCCGAGAGGATGGAGTGCGTTATAGAAGACGCATTCATCCTTATCCACGAAAAGAAGATAAGCAATATGAGGGACATGCTTCCAATCCTTGAAAAGATTGCAAAGATGGGTAAGCCGTTTATTATCATTTCAGAGGATGTAGAGGGCGAGGCCCTTGCAACCCTTGTCGTTAATAAGCTTCGCGGCACACTTCAGTGCTGCGCTGTAAAGGCCCCTGGTTTTGGCGACAGGAGAAAGGCGATGATGGAAGACATTGCAATCCTTACAGGCGGCAAGCTCATTGCTGAAGAGCTCGGCATAAAGTTAGAGACCGTTGATATTAAGGACCTTGGAAAGGCAAAGAGAATAGTAATTGACAAGGAGAACACCACAATCATTGACGGCGCAGGGAAAAAGGCCGATATAGAGGGCCGTGTAAAGCAGATAAGGGCTCAGCTTGATGAGACAACATCGGATTATGACAAGGAAAAACTTCAGGAAAGACTTGCAAAACTTGTCGGCGGTGTTGCTGTAATAAATATCGGCGCAGCGACCGAGACAGAGATGAAGGAGAAGAAGGCCCGGGTTGAGGACGCTCTCCACGCAACAAGGGCTGCGGTTGAAGAAGGCATTGTCCCAGGCGGCGGCGTAACATATTTAAGAATACTACCCGCTGTTGAAAAACTTAAACTTGAGGGCGACCAGCAGTTTGGCGTAAATATTGTAAAGAAGGCGCTTGAAGAGCCAATCAGACAGATTGCAGCAAATGCCGGCGCTGAGGGTTCAATAGTTGTTGACAAGGTTAAAAAAGAAAGCGGTGCATTTGGGTTTAATGCCGCAACTGAAGTATACGAAGACCTCTTAAAGGCAGGCGTTATTGACCCGACAAAGGTTACACGGTATGCGCTTCAGAATGCCGCATCTATTGCAGGGCTTATGCTGACAACAGAGGCAATCATTGCCGAGAAGCCAAAGGAAGAAAAAGGCGGCGGTATGGGCGGAATGCACCCTGGCATGGGCGGTATGGAAGGGATGATGTAAGAAACCAATAGGTTCAAAACGGATAAAAGGGTGTCCTGGTCATCAGGGCGCCCTTTTTATTTACAGGCATACATGCAAAATTCCGACATAGCCTTAGTCATAAAAATACTTAAAAATGAGAATAAACTGTTTGCCATCCCTGCTGTTACTCAGGTTTCCAATACATCCCGCAGTCCATTTATGGTACTCATCTCATGCATCCTGAGTCTGCGCACAAAAGACAATACTACCCTCAAGGCCTCTGAAAGACTCTTTAATCTCGCAAAAACACCTGGAGCCATGATGTCTCTGCCGGTTAAAACAATTGAAAAGGCAATCTATCCTGTGGGCTTTTACAGAAACAAAGCAAAAATTATAAAAAATATCTGCAAGGAATTGGTGGAAAAATACCATTCAAAAGCGCCTGATGAAATTGATGAGCTTTTAAAGTTCAAAGGGGTTGGAAGAAAGACGGCCAATCTCGTTGTAACAATCGGCTATGGAAAACCCGGTATATGCGTTGACACCCATGTTCACAGGATAACCAACCGCTGGGGTTATGTCCAAACCAAGACGCCGGAAGATACAGAGTTTGCCTTGAGAAAAAAGCTCCCAAAGAGATACTGGATTATTATAAATGACCTCCTCGTAACTTATGGCCAGAATATCTGCAAGCCTGTTTCGCCCCTATGCAGCCGGTGCAAGATTTATAAATATTGCAACAGGGTCGGGGTTACGAAAAGCAGGTAGCGCCTTCCAAAAATACCTTGACGCAAGGGCATTGTTAGTATATTTTTGATATGTGAAAAATAAAGACATTGCAGTAATTATCCTTGCGGCAGGCCTTGGAAAACGGATGAAATCGGATATTCCCAAAGTGCTTCATCCTGTTGCCGGCAAACCGATGCTCTTTTATCCCATTGAGGTTGTAAAAGGTCTTGGTATAGAAAAGGTTATTGTTATAGTCGGCCACAAGGCAAAAGAAGTAATACATGCCTTAAACCCCGAACCGAACTCCAAACTTATTTATGTCAGGCAGGAGCCTCAACTCGGCACCGGCCACGCAGTTCTCTCAGCCGAAGGTTCTCTTAAATCATTCAAGGGGGATGTTTTAATCCTCTCCGGCGATGTTCCCCTCATTACCAGAGAGACTATTCTTGGCCTTTTAACCCTCCATGCAAAGAAAAAGGCCGCCATATCATTTATATCAACTGTTGCAGAAGACCCTTCGGGATATGGCAGGGTATTAAGAGATGAGGATAATAGTGTTATAAGCATCGTAGAAGACAAGGATGCCGACCCAGAAGAAAAGGCTGTCAATGAAATCAATGCTGGAATTTATTGCGTGGATACGGCGTTTTTATTCTCCGGCTTAAAGAAGATAAAAAAGGGAAATGCGCAGGGAGAATATTATCTTCCCGATTTGATAGAGATGGCTGTCAACAATGGCCAAAAGGCTGCATGTCTTACCCATAGAGACCCAGCTGAGGTGATGGGAATAAATAACCGGCTTGAACTGTTGGAGGCAAATGAAGAGATGAGGCAGCGGATAAACAACGCGCTTATGTTCTCAGGCGTAACACTTCTGGATGCGGACACTGCCTATATTCATTATGGTGTGGCAATCGGCAGAGACACTACCATTTATCCGAATGTGTTTTTGGAAGGAAATACAAAAGTCGGCAGTGGATGCGTTATAGAAGAGGGGTGCAAGATAATAGACTCAACTGTCGGCGATGGCTCTGTGATAAAAAGCCACTCTGTTATTGAGTCTTCTGAAATTGGGCGAAATGTTTCAATCGGCCCATTTGCGAGGCTTAGGCCTGAATGTATTATTAAAGACAAGGCAAAGATTGGAAACTTTGTTGAGGTAAAAAAATCAACTATAGGCGAAGGCACAAAGGCAAATCACTTGAGCTATATTGGCGATGCAATAATCGGCAAGAATGTTAATATCGGCGCAGGATGCATAACCTGCAACTATGATGGCATAAAAAAACATCAGACCATTATAGAAGACGGCGCATTCATCGGGAGCGATACGCAGCTCGTTGCGCCGGTGAAAGTCGGCAAGAATGCCTACATCGGCTCCGGCTCCACCATTACAAAGAATGTGCCGGACGGCTCCCTTGCGTTGAGCAGGCCTGAGCAGAGAAATATTGAAGGATGGGTAAAGAAGAAGGGGATGAAGAAAAAGTAAGGAGTAGGCAGTTCAGCGGTTTCAATTTTGTAAATTGAACCCGTAAAGTGGCACAGGCTTCCAGCCTGTGGTGACAGGCAAGATGCCTGTTCCACTAAAATATTTGGTTCAAGTTGCAAACTTGAACCCACTGAAAGAAGTAAATTTTCACGGCACAGTAAAAAGCTCCAGATGCAAGGCTTCAAGCGAGGCATACTGGGGACAGATTTCAAATCTGTCCCCAAGTTGAGCGCAGAAGCCGTAGCGACAACGCAGCAGATGGACTTTTTACGAAGCCGTCATAAATTATGTGCGGCATAGTCGGCTACATAGGCAATAAGGATGCAAGCGAAGTCCTTCTCGATGGTCTCAAACGACTTGAATACCGGGGATATGACTCGGCGGGTATTGCTGTCATTGACGCCGGCAAAAAGATAGAGGTGCTCCGGAGCGCTGGCAAACTTGTAAATCTTGAGAAAAATGTTTTTGCCCATCCCATAAAAGGACACATTGGCATCGGCCACACCCGCTGGGCAACGCATGGAAGGCCTTCTGA
>JBBTFC010000017.1:0-11101 GCA_038042015.1 Deltaproteobacteria bacterium | reverse complement strand
ACAGCGGTCTGTCTGTTTTTCTTGAAGCGGTGCAGAAAATATCAGTAGATAGCAAGGAGTAAAAATGACAAAAAGTTACAGAATCGCTGTCCTGCCGGGAGACGGTATCGGGCCTGAGATAGTCGGAGAGGCTGTAAAGGTTTTGCGTGTAATAGGCAAGAAGCATAAGATATGCTTTGAGCTGAAAGAGGCGCTTGTGGGCGGCGCATCCATTGATAGGTATGGCATTCCCCTGACAGACGAGACATTGAAACTTGCAAAGGACAGTGATGCGGTTTTATTGGGCGCTGTCGGAGGGCCAAAATGGGAGGGGCTTGATTATTCCATAAGGCCGGAGAGGGCTTTGCTTGCGCTAAGAAAAGAACTCGGGCTTTTTGCAAATCTCAGGCCGGTAAAGATATATCCTGTTCTTTCAGATGCCTCAACATTAAAAAAAGAGGTTATTGAGGACGTTGATATTATGGTTGTAAGGGAGCTTACAGGCGGCCTGTATTTCGGCGCGCCAAGAGGCATTGAGAAACTCCCGGATGGCACGGAGCGCGGGATAAACACAATGATATACACCACGCCTGAAATAGAGCGGATTGCAAAGGTTGCCTTTGATGTGGCGCGAAAGAGAAGGAAAAAGGTTACATCTGTTGACAAGGCAAATGTGCTTGAGACCACCGAGTTATGGAGAAAGGTTGTTACAAAGGTGCATAAGGACTATCAGGATGTGGAGCTAAATCACATGTACGTGGACAACTGCGCCATGCAGCTTATAAGAAATCCAAAACAGTTTGATGTGATAGTAACAGAGAATACATTCGGAGACATTCTTTCTGACGAGGCAGCAATGCTCACCGGCTCCATCGGTATGCTCCCGTCAGCAAGCATCGGCGGCAATGTTGGCTTATATGAACCAATCCACGGCAGCGCGCCTGACATTGCAGGCCAGGACAAGGCAAACCCCATTGCCGCTATCCTGTCCGCGGCAATGATGCTCGGATTTTCATTCAACCTCATAGACGCAGCGAGTGATATTGAAAGGGCTGTGGAGAAGGTATTGAATAAAGGTTTTCGCGCGGCGGATATAAACCAGCATGGAATGAAACTTGTTGGATGCAAGGGGATGGGTGAGGCGATAATTTCTTTACTTACCTGATTAACCTTCCCCTTTTACCCTTCCACACCAAGAGCAGCGGACTTGCAACAAAGATGGATGAATATGTGCCGACAAGCACGCCGAGAAAGAGCGCAAGCGAGAAATCATGTATTACCTCGCCGCCTGCTATAAGGAGAGCTGCCAAAACCAAAAGTGTTGTGCCTGATGTAATGATTGTCCTGCTCAAAACCTCGTTTATGCTTCTGTTAATAAGGTCTTCAAGAACCTCTTTGCTTCTCTTTCTCAGATTTTCCCTTATCCTGTCAAAGACAACAACTGTATCAGTCAGGGAATAGCCTGCAAGGGTAAGAAGGGCTGTGATTATTAAAAGATTTATCTCTTTATTTAACACATAAAACACACCCAATACGGCAAGCACATCGTGAAAGGTGGCAATTACAGCCGCAATTCCAAATATAAGCTCAAATCTCAGCGCCAGATATATAAGGATGCCCAGAAGCAATATGCCAACCGCCCATAATGCGTCCTTCTGGAGTTTTTTACCTACTGTCGGGCCAACGGCAGTGGTTGATTCTATAATGAATTTATTATCGGCAAACCCCTTTGCAAAGGCCGGTGTTAATCTGTCTGATGTTGCCTTCAATTCACCTTCTGCATTCTTGAACCTTATAAGCAATTGATTGCCGTCGGCAAACTGCTGAAGCTCAGCATCTTTAAAATTCTCTTTATCCAATATCTTTCTTGCGTCCTCAAGGGCAAATGGTTTTTCAAACTTAAGCTGTATTGCCATGCCGCCTGTGAAATCAATCCCCATATTCGCCTTGCCGAGCGGTATAAGCACAGCCGTAATAATTCCCATGATAGCCAGTATTATTGACAACCCAAAGGCATAATGCCTCTTTCCTATAAAATCTATCTTTGTATCTTTTAAGATGTCCATTTATTTTAAAAACCCCCTTTATATGCTCAGTCTCTCTATTCTTCTCCTCTGTGTTATAAAGTCAAAAACCACCTTTGTCCCAACAAGGGCGGTAAAGAGGTTTATCAATATGCCGATGCTTAAGGATACTGCAAAACCTTTGATAGGGCCGCTGCCGAACTGGAACAAGACGGCTGCTGTGATAAGTGTTGTCACATGGGAGTCTATGATAGTCCACCACGCCCTGTCATATCCTGCGTCAATGGCTGACCTGACCGTTCTCCCTGTTTTAAGCTCCTCTTTTATCCTCTCAAATATCAATACATTGGAATCAACACCCATGCCGATTGTTAAGATAATGCCGGCAATGCCGGGCAGGGTAAGTGTTGCATTGAACCATGCCATGGCTCCAAGCAGCATTGTAATATTAAGAGCCATTGCAAAATCAGCGATAATGCCTGAAAGCCTGTAATAAAAAAGCATAAAGCCAAGGACGAGAATGCCTCCTATTACGGCGGCCTTAACACCTGCCTTGATAGAATCTTCACCGAGAGATGGCCCCACTGTAACATTCTGGATTATATTTACAGGCGCAGGCAAGGCGCCGGCCCGAAGCACAATTGCCAAATCTGTTGCTGTTTCATGCGTAAAGCTCCCTGAAATCTGCGCCCTGCCGCCGCCTATCTTTTCCCTTATTACGGGCGCTGAATACACATTTCTGTCAAGGATAATCGCCATCCTCTTGTTTACATTCTGTGCGGTAACATCCGCGAATATCCTTGAACCTTCGCTGTCAAATGTTATTGACACATACGGTTCGTTAAACTGGGAATCTATTGCAACCCTTGCGTCTGTCAAAAGATCGCCGGTAAGAACAGCCTCTTTTTTTATAAGAAATGGCGTTTGTCGGACAGCGCCGCTCTCTGTATCCACTCTTCTTTCGTAGAGAAGCTCGTCCCCTTCAGGAATCTGGCCGTCCAGGGCCTTTTTTAAATCTCCTGCCTCGTCCACCATCTTGAACTCCAATACAGCGGTTTTGCCTATCAGTGCTATGGCGCGGTCAGGGTCTTTTAATCCTGGAAGCTGAACCACAATCTCATCTTTTCCCTGCGCATGGATGAGCGGCTCTGTTACGCCGAACTTATCTATCCTGTTCCTTATGGTTTCAATAGCCTGAGATGTGCTCCACTCTTTTATCCTCTTTGTTTCGGTGTCTGTAAGCGTATATGCTGCGCTGTTTCCCTTTTCAGATACTTTTTGAAATATCGGATAATTATCTCCCATAGCCTTTTCTACCGCTGTCTTTGCAGCTTCATTCTGATACGATATTAAAACCTCATGGCCTTGAGCCTTTATCTCTGAAAAGGCAACCTTTTTTTCCCTGAACAATCCATCTATGCCTTTGCTCATCCTTTGCAAGTGATTCTCAATCCCTTTTTCAGTATCAACCTGAAGAACAAGATGCATGCCGCCCTGCAGGTCAAGTCCAAGGGCTATCTTTGGAAAGTTATCTTTATACCATGAAGGAAGGGATTTGGAAAATGGCGTTGAAGGCAGAAAAAGCGCGACAGCCAGCAAAAAGAAAAAGCCGATCAAAACAAGACGCCACATTATGCTCTTTGGCATTTAAGAACCCCCTAAAAAATAGTGGACAGTGAATAGTGGTCAGTGATGAGTGAAATTCTGACCACTGTATTTTATTTATTTTTCTTCGACGCTATGTATTCCTTGCCAACCTTGACCTTGACATTCTCAGCAATCTCTACGGTAACAGTATCCTCTGTCACCCCTGTAATGGCTCCATGTATGCCGCCTGATGTAATAACCATATCGCCTTTCTCAAGTTTGGAAATCATTCCCCTGTGCTCCTTTGCCTTTTTCTGCTGAGGCCTTATGAGGAGAAAATAAAAGATCACAAAGAGTATAACCAATGGGGCAAAGCTCAAAAGCTGCCCCATCCCTCCTGCTGCCGGCGCCTCATCTGCTGCAAATGCGATTGTGGTAAAGTTTAACACTGTGATACCTCCTTTTGATTTATGAATTCAGATTCTTGTAAAACTCTGCCTTAAATTCCTGAAATCCATCCCTCTCTATTGCATCCCTTATATCAGCCATAAGCCTTATATAATAATAAAGGTTATGCGTGGTGCCGAGCCGCGCCGCAAGGATCTCATTTGCCGCAAAAAGATGTCTCAAATATGCCCTTGAATAGTTTTTGCATGTATAACAGTTGCATCCATCTTCTATCGGATTAGGGTCATTGGCATACTGGGCATTTCTTATACCCAATTTTCCATACTTTGTAAAGAGCGTTCCATTCCTGGCATTTCTTGTAGGCATAACACAGTCAAACATATCAATTCCCCTCATCACCCCTTCTATCAGATCCTCTGGTGTGCCGACACCCATCAAATACCTCGGTTTATCCTCAGGGAGATATGGGACAACAGCATCTATCATCTCATACATCAGAACCTTATCCTCCCCTACGCTCAAGCCCCCTATTGCATAACCATCAAAGCCTATTCTCGTTATCGCCTCTGCGCTCTCTTTTCTTAAGTCCTGAAACATCCCGCCCTGAACTATGCCAAAAAGCGATTGTCCTTCGCTTTTCTTTGCTTCCTTGCATCTTTTTGCCCATCTGTGTGTAAGCTCCATGGAATCCTTTGTATATTCGTATGTAGAGGGATATGGAGTGCATTCATCCAGACACATTATTATATCAGCCCCAAGGGCCTCCTGAATCTCAATAGCCTTTTCCGGGCTTAAAAAATGCCTTGAACCGTCAAGATGCGACTGAAAATAAACCCCCTCTTCCTTTATCTTTCTCAATTCAGAATGGCTGAATACCTGATACCCGCCGCTGTCCGTGAGTATCGGCCTGTCCCAGTGCATGAATTTATGCAGGCCGCCCATATTTTTTATAAGTTCATGCCCAGGCCTTAAATAGAGGTGATAGGTATTGCAAAGTATTATCTCTACCCCTATATCCTTAAGTTCTTCGGGTGTCATGGTTTTTACAGTTGCCTGTGTGCCTACAGGCATAAATACAGGTGTATTTATCCGGCCATGAGAAATGGTGATTCTACCCAGCCTTGCCTTACTATGCAAATCATTTTTTGTTAATCTAAAATCAAAGGCCATTTATATCCGCCAGATAATATCTTATAGGAAAGTAAAAATAAAGGATAAAATAAGAGAGGAGTGGAGGAGGATGTATCATTTCTGGATTGACTCTAATGCCTTAAAGATGTTAAAGGTTATGAAAACGGCCTGCGCCCATAGCTCAGCTGGATAGAGCACTTGACTACGAATCAAGGGGTCGGGGGTTCGAATCCCTCTGGGCGCGCCAACTAAAACAGTGAACAGTTGTAGCAACAGGTCTTAAGACCTGTTTGTACGGTGAACAGTGGTCAGTGACAGAGAAAAAGATGAATGGTTCATGAGAGAGGCTCTTAAGGAGGCTGAAAAGGCTGCCCAAAAAGGCGAAGTCCCCATAGGCGCTGTAATAGTCTCGGATAATAAAATTATAGCAAGAGGCCACAATCTGAAAGAATCTACTGCTGACGCTACTGCCCACGCAGAGATAATTGCCATTAAAAAGGCCTCTAAAAAACTCGGAAGATGGCGTCTTACAGATTCAACCATTTATGTTACATTGGAGCCGTGTCTTATGTGCATGGGCGCATTGATTCAGGCAAGGATAGAAAGGCTTGTCTTTGGTTGTTATGACCCAAAGGCAGGGGCATGCGGCTCTTTATACAATTTGTCGCATGACAAGAGACTGAATCATAGGATTAAAGTAACCACAGGCGTCATGGCCGGGGAATGCGGGGATGGCCTTAAAGATTTTTTCAAAAGTTTACGGAGCAAATCTGCTAAAGGCACAGCTTAAGTTTATAGCTGTTCTGCCTGACAAAGCCTGGCGCTACTTATGAAGTTGAATAAGAGGCATATCCTCAGTTGGACCCTCTTCGATTTTGCCAATTCAAGCTACTCTGCTGTCATAGCATCGGTTGTCTTTCCTGTCTATTATGTAAATGTCATTGTAGGTAATGCTAACGGCATGGGCGACCTCTGGTGGGGAAGGGCAATATCATCAAGCATGGCAGTAGTGGCGTTCTCCTCTCCCTTCTTAGGCGGCATCGCAGACTACAGCGGTATAAGAAAGAGGCTGTTTTTCATCTATACCATAATCAGTGTAGCGGCCGTTGCAAGCCTCTCCATACTTGAAAAGGGTATGTTTTTTGAGGGGTTTCTGATTATATCATTGGCCAATCTCGGAATGGAAGGGGGGCTTGTTTTTTACAACTCTTTTCTTCCCGGAATAGCCCCTAAGGAATATCATGGCCGTGTATCTTCATGGGGGTTTGGGGTAGGCTATGCCGGCTCCATCTTTTCTCTGCTGATTGCCCTCCCTTTGGTAAAGGCCGGTAATTTTGAGGTCACATGGCTTATGGTGGCTGCCTTCTTTGCATTCTTTTCAGTGCCTGCGTTTATCTTTCTCCCTGCAGATGTAAGAGGAAACTCCTCCGCAGTTCGTGCAGGCATCGCAGGTTTCAGATATACAATCAAAACGCTGAAAGAGATTTGGAAAATAAAAGAGCCAAGAAAGTTCCTTATCTCTTATTTGATTTATCAGGACGGCGTGAATACAGTAATTGTGTTCTCAAGCATATTTGCCGCCACTACCCTCGGATTTAAGCCCCAGGAACTGATAATCCTTTACCTCGTAGTCCAGTTATCAGCCCTTATAGGTGCGTTCACTATGGCAAAACCCACTGATATATTGGGGCCTAAAAAGATTGTCATGACTGCCCTTATTATATGGACAATAGTTGCTGCCACAGCCTTCTTTATCCAGACAAAGACTCAGTTCTGGTTTCTGGCATCTTTTGCCGGGCTTGGGCTTGGCACTGTTCAGGCGTCTTCAAGGGCATTTTATACGCAGTTCATACCGGAAGGAAGAGAGGCAGAATACTTTGGAGTGTACTCCCTTGTCGGCAAGTCGTCTGCAATATTAGGCCCTCTCCTATTTGGGTATGTATCTGTCCATTTTGGCAGCCAGCGGCCTGCGATACTTTCCATAGCTGCCTTTTTCTTTGCAGGCCTGTTTATTCTTAAAACTGTGAAAGGCGGAGGACCAAATGTCAGACCTGAGTAATATACCGGGGGCAATAGAAGAGACAGCAACGAAGAATCCCGGCAGCCTCGCCCTTGAGATGGCTGCGCTCGGCGTAACAGGAGACAGAAAATACACCTACGAAGATGTTATTTCCTCATCAAAATCAATAGCCTCATTTCTTTTTTTCAAAGATATTAAGAAGGGGGAGAGGATAGCCATCTTTTCAGAGGGGAGGCCGGAATGGGGCATTGTCTATCTCGGCGTATCTTTTTTAGGCGCAGTTGCTGTGCCGATAGATGTCCAGCTTAGCCATTATGAGGTGGAAAATCTTATTCAGCATTCAGAAAGCAAGGCCATCTTTGTATCAGGAAAGAGTCTTGAAAGTATTAAAGATATCATTAAGGGGCTTCATCCTGTCCGGGTCATAAACATTGACAGTAAGGAATTTGTGGAGATTGCCAGGCACCGTCACCTTGACTCATTCCATTATCCAGCCCCTGATGATATAGCCTCGCTGATTTATACATCAGGCACTACCGGGACGCCAAAGGCCGTGATGCTCACGCACAGAAATCTGCTTGCCAATGCTAAAAGCATTATAGAGGCAAAGATTATTGATAGAAATGACTGTATCTTATCCATCCTTCCGCTGCATCATTCATATCCCTTTATGACTAACTTTCTTGCCCCGTTGTTCATAGGCGGGAGGGTTGTTTATCTCGACAGCCTTAAAGGCCCTGATATATTGAAGACTATAGCAGAAAAAGGCGTAACTATTCTCATTGGGGTGCCTCAACTCTTCACCATGTTAAGGCGTGGGATAATTGATAAATTCAGTGAGCTGCCATTATTTATAGGCAAAATATTTTTTCTCATCATGCGGCTCTCCGGATTTGTGAGAAATACCTTTGGTATAAACATAGGCAGGATAATCTTCTCATCTGTCCACAAAAAATTTGGCGAAAGGCTCAGATTCTTTGCAAGCGGCGGGGCAAAGCTTGACCCTGATGTATTTAGGGATTTAAATGCCCTTGGATTAACTGTTGTTGAGGGTTATGGCCTTACCGAAACATCTCCGGTAATAAGCTTTAATCCATTTAAAAGGACAAGGATGGGCTCTGTTGGGCTACCCCTGCCTGAGATAGAGGTGAAAATAGCAAATCCTGATAAGGACGGCACAGGCGAAATCATAGTACGGGGCCCGAATGTTATGAAGGGTTATTATAAAAATCCGGAAGAGACGGCTAAGGTTCTAAGGGACGGCTGGTTCTTTACAGGGGATCTGGGATATATAGACAAAAACGGCTATATATACATTACAGGAAGGGCAAAGGAGGTTATAGCGCTTTCATCAGGAAAGAATATATATCCTGAAGAAATAGAGAAGCACTATCTCAAGAGCCCTCTAATCAAAGAAATCTGTGTCCTGGGTATTGGGAAAAGGCCTGACATTGTTGAGGAGATCAAGGCCGTCATTGTGCCAAATACAGACTATATGAAGGAAACCGGCATTGCAAATTTTAATGAGGCAGTGAAGTGGGAATTGAATAAATTGTCATTACAGCTTCCCGCATATAAACGTATTATGGGTTATGAAACATCACAGTTTCCGCTACCACGGACTACACTGGGGAAGCTAAAGAGGTATGCGATAAAATATAGTATGAAGGCTGATGACAAAACCAATCTTCTGTCAGAAAGACAGCAGGAAGCTGATGGGGAAGAGGCAGTTAAAAGTCAAACAGGGAAAATGATTATAGCATTGCTTGAGAGGCTTACAGAGAAAAGGCCTATACGATTAGAGCATAATCTTGAGCTTGACCTTGGCATGGATTCGCTTAAACGAGTGGAGTTAATCGTTGCATTAAGCAGCGCCCTTTCTATGGAACTTCCTGATGCCTTTGGGGCAGATGTATATACTGTTAAGGATTTGATAATGCAAATAGAGATGTTACAAAAGGATATTGGAAAAGGTCTTTCAACAATGATATCAAAAGGATGGCAGGAGATTCTAAAAACTGAACCTTTGTCAGAAGATATAAAGTCAGCGGGCATGGTTAATGGATTCATGGCAAAACTATTTATTACAATTAGTCTTGGTCTATTAAGGCTTACGGGAAGGCTCTTATTTAAATTAGAGGTTAAAGACGTTGAAAATATACCTAAGCCCCCTTATATAATAACCCCAAATCATGCAAGTAATCTTGATGGCTTTGTAGTAGCAGCGGGTGTCCCTGTTAACTCATTTATGGCTCTATATTTTCTCGGCTTTCAGAAATACTTCACGAACTGTTTTACCTCACATCTTACACATCTTTTGCATGTGATACCAATAGACCCGGATACCTATCTTAAAAGGTCGTTTCAGATGGCCGGCCATATACTCAGAAACGGCAAGTCCATCTGCATCTTTCCCGAAGGAGGGAGGACCATTGACGGCAGATTTCTTCCTTTTAAAAAGGGTGTAGGGATATTAGCAAAAGAGTTAAATGTCCCATTAGTGCCAGCCTTTATAAAAGGAACATACGAAGTCCTTCCCAAAGGAGCGCTACGGCCCAGACTAAAAAAGATAAGCCTTATTTTTGGACAACCGATATATCCGGATGCATTAAACGTTGCTCAAAAACCGCAAGATATGGATGAATACGAATGGATAGTTCAGCAGCTTAAAAATGCTGTTTTCTCCTTATCATCTACCTGATGGGTGTGGCTTTTTGCCTTGCTTTTTTGGCTTTGGAAAGTATAAGATACTCACAATTTGATTACACGGATTATCAAGGCAGATTGCCCAGATTATTACGAGGGGTTTAGTTTTAATCTGTGTAATCCCCTATATAAGGAGGTTTTACATGACCACAATTGTTGATGTCTTAGCAAGAGAGATACTTGATTCAAGGGGCAATCCGACTGTTGAGGCAGAGGTTATTTTGGAAGACGGCTCAATAGGCAGGGCTGCTGTGCCTTCCGGCGCATCCACCGGCGAGCATGAGGCAGTGGAACTTAGAGATGGCGATAAAAAGAGGTATCTTGGCAAAGGTGTTTTAAAGGCAGTGAAAAATGTGAATGACAAGATAGGACCTGATATAGTAGGCATGGATGCCTTAGATCAGATTCTTATAGACAGGACAATGATTGAGCTTGACGGCACGGGAAATAAGGGCAATCTGGGAGCAAACGCAATCCTCAGTGTATCCTTGGCAGCGGCAAAGGCTGCCGCTGCATCCCTTTATATTCCCCTGTACAGGCACATCGGCGGTGTAAATGCGAACACACTGCCTGTGCCTATGATGAACATCATAAACGGCGGGGCCCATGCTGACAACAGCCTCGATCTTCAGGAATTTATGATAATGCCGATTGGCGCAGAGGATTTTCAGAATGCAATAAGGATGGGCGTTGAGGTGTTTCATCATCTTAAATCAATACTCAAAAAAAAGGGATTAAACACCTCTGTTGGCGATGAAGGGGGATTTGCGCCGATGCTCAAGACAAATGAAGAGGCTATTGAATTGATAATGGAGGCCATAACCGCTGCCCGATACAAGGCAGGCAAAGACATCTTGCTCGCCCTTGATCCAGCCGCAAGCGAATTTTATGATTCTTCAAAAAAGGTCTACAATCTAAAAGGCGAAGGCAAAACCCTGTCCTCTGAAAAGATGATTGATTATTATGAAAGGCTGGTTAAGGCATATCCAATTATCTCCATTGAAGACGGCCTTTCAGAGAACGACTGGAAGGGATGGAAAAGTCTGACAGAAAGGCTCGGCAAAAATGTTCAGCTTGTTGGTGATGACATATTTGTAACAAACAAGAAGATTCTGGCAAAGGGCATAGAAGAGGGTATCGGCAACGCAATCCTTATCAAGGTAAATCAGATAGGAACCCTTACAGAGACCCTTGAGGCAATTGAAATGGCAAAAAAAGCAGGTTACACAGCAATAATATCCCACAG
>JBBTFC010000016.1:0-5849 GCA_038042015.1 Deltaproteobacteria bacterium | reverse complement strand
TCTCCGAAGCTGTAGCCCTAAGCTCTTCTATCTTTTTTTCAAGCTCAACCACAGGCTTTTCAAATTCCAGAAATTGCTGAAGAGCCATATCAGGCAATACCTCCATGAACAATATTGATACTGCCATCTCCAAGAAGCGTTTCAATATCTTTTACAAATTTTTCAGAAGGGGCAACCTTGAGTTTTTCAGGGATTGCAATTACCACATCTCTGTCAGGCCACAGGAGATGGAAATAGACAGGGGAGTTGCCTGAATGAGCGCTTAATATTCCTTTTACCTTTTCCAGAGAACCTGTCTCAAGTTTGGATGCGTCGGCTTTAATATGAACCACATTGGCAAACATTGTCTTTGCCTGCGCCATAGGATATACATAATTTGCAATAATCTTTACATTCTCCCCGCCTTTATCAACCTTACCTTTAACAAGAACAGGCGCATCGCCGCTAAAGTATGAAGCGGCATTTTTATACACATCAGAAAACATAACCACCTCAACAAAACCCTTCAAGTCTTCCAATGTTATAAATGCCATTCTGTCGCCCTTTTTTGTATTTACCTCTTTTACTGCTGTTACTATGCCTGCGATAGTCACCTCTTCATCATCCTGTTTTTCTTTTATACTCTCCGTATCGGCATTTGTTAAATATTCCAAATCTTTGGCATATTTTTCAAGGGGATGGCCTGTAATATAAAAACCAAGCGCCTCTTTCTCATAGCTTAAAAGCTGCGCCTCGTGCCATTCCTCCATCTGAGGAAGCTCTATTGTCGCTCCCCCCCTGCTGTCCCCCCCGCCAAGGCGGGCTGTCTGGAATATGTTTATCTGACCGTTGACCTTATCTTTCTGCACAGCCTGCGATATATCCATAATCCTATCAAGGGATGCCATAAGCTGAGACCTCTTCGCGCCTGTAAAATCAAATGCGCCGCATTTTATCAGGCTTTCTATAACACGTCTGTTTACCTTTCTCAAGTCAACCCTTGTGCAAAAATCCAAAATAGATGTAAACTGCCCTTCTTCCTCCCTTGTCTTTAATATCACATCTATTGCAGCCGCTCCAACATTCTTTACAGCAGCCAGTCCAAATCTTAGCCTCCCCCTGTCCCCCTCCATGAGGGGGATAGAGGGGGAGGTAACCGTAAAGTCTTTCCTGCTTTCATTCAAATCTGGCGGCAGTATCCCAATTGCCATATCGCGGCATTCTCCGATATATTTGATTACCTTGTCAGTATCGGCCATTTCAGAGGTGAGTGTGGCGGCCATAAATTCCACAGGGAAATGCGCCTTGAGATACGCAGTCTGATATGCAATGAGCGCATACGCCGCGCTATGAGATTTATTAAAACCGTATCCCGCAAAATTTGCCATGAGGTCAAATATCTTTTCCGCCTTTTTCTGTTCCACCTTGTTTTTCTTTGCCCCTTCTATAAACCGTTCCCTTTGAATAACCATTTCTTCAGGAAGCTTCTTGCCCATCGCCTTTCTAAGCACATCAGCATCTCCGGGGCTGAAACCGGCAAGGACCTTGGCTATCTCCATAACCTGTTCCTGATAAACAATAACACCGTATGTATTAGCCAGTATATCTTTAAGATGCGGAAGCTCGTATTTTATAGGCGCCTTGCCGTGCTTCCTTTTTATAAAGTCGTCCACCATCCCGCTCTGGAGCGGGCCGGGCCTGTATAATGCAACAACCGACATAATATCCTCAAACGTTTCAGGCTTCAGCTTCATGAGCAGGTCCTTAATGCCGGAGCTTTCAAGCTGAAATATGCAATTTGTATTGCCGGAACTGAGCAGCTTGTATGTATCAGCATCATCAAGCTTCAGATTATCTATATCAATATCTGCCCACTTATTCTCTTTGAGAATCTTTATTGTTCTGTCTATAACGGTCAGGGTTTTTAAACCGAGAAAATCAAATTTTACAAGGCCTATCTTTTCAACATCCTTCATCGCATACTGCGTGGTTACAACCTCTTCTTTGGGCCCCTTGTAAAGCGGCAGATATTCCAGCAAAGGCTTATTTGATATAACAACGCCTGCAGCATGGGTTGAGGCATGCCGCGGCAGACCTTCCAGAGTCTTTGCAACATCTATCAACTCCTTAATCCGCGCATCCTTGTCAATATACTCCTTGAGTCTCGGCTCCTGTTTAACAGCGCCTTCAATGGTTATATTCAATACATTTGGAACAAGTTTTGCTATCCTGTCAACCTCGCTATAAGGAATATCCAGCGCCCTGCCTACATCGCGTATTACAGCCTTTGCCCGCATCTGGCCGAAGGTTATTATCTGGCTGACATTGTCCCTGCCGTATTTTTCTGAAACATATTTTATAACGTCATCCCTGCCTTCGATACAGAAGTCTATGTCAATATCAGGAAGACTTATTCTGTCGGGGTTCAAAAATCTCTCAAACAAAAGGTTGTGTTGTATGGGGTCCAGATTTGTAATGCCAAGCGCATATGCAGCCAGACTGCCGGCAGCAGACCCTCTTCCAGGCCCTACTGGTATGCTGCTTTTCTTTGCAAAGTCTATAAAATCCGCCACTATGAGGAAATACCCTGCAAAACCCATTGCCTTAACTACCTTAAGCTCCTTTTCCAGTCTTTCATGATAGCGCCATTTTTGCGACTGGTCATTTTCTCCTTTGTTATACATAGCTGCCAATCTTTTTTCTAAGCCATGCCTTGCCTGTTTCTCAAAAAAGGTGTCAATCTCTTCGGTGTCTGGAACAGGAAAGACCGGCAGATGAGGTTCGTTAAGCTTGAGCTCAAGATTGCACCGCTCTGCAATCTCAATCGTATTCTTTATTGCCTCAGGATAGGAGCTAAAGGCTGTTTCCATCTCCTGCGGCGATTTAAAATAAAACTCATCAGTCCTGAATTTAAGCCTGTCAGTCGCGTTCACAGTCTTCCCTGTCTGGATGCAGACGAGGATATCATGCGCCTTTGACTCTTCCCTCTTAAGATAATGGCAGTCATTTGTGGCAACTATCGGTATATCCAGTTTCTTGCTGATATTAAGAAGCCCTTCGTTTACCTTTTTCTGCTCGGGCAGTTTATTATCCTGAAGTTCCAGAAAGAATCTGTTGTTATTAAAAATTGTCTTATACTCCTCTGCAACCTTCAATCCCTTTTCCATATTCCCGTTATTCAAAAGATATGGAATCTCTCCGTGAAGGCATGAGGTCAAGGCAATAAGACCTTCGTTATTTGCCATTAGAAGTTCTTTGTCTATTCTTGGCTTGTAATAAAAACCTTCAAGATAGCCGGCAGTAACAAGTTTGCAGAGATTTTTGTATCCCTTTATGTTTTTTACCAGAAGAATCAGGTGAAACGATACCTCCTGCTCACCCCCCTCTTTATTGCCGCGCGCAGAGGTTTTGTTCAATCTGCTGCCTGTGGCAACATACACCTCGCATCCGATTATCGGCTTTATTCCATAGTGAGAGGCCTTCTCATAAAATTCAATTGCGCCAAACATATTGCCGTGGTCGGTCATTGCAAGGGCAGGCATTTTGTATTCTCTGGCAAGTTTAAAAAGGTCATCATGCCTTATTGCCCCGTCAAGGAGACTGTACTGTGTATGGAGATGCAAATGGACAAAATTGGCGTGTTGCATAGGGTAAAAAGACTATCACACTTTATATGTTTTTGGAAGTGGCTGCATAAATCTATTGAATATTTTATGGATAATTTAGTAAAGACAGTATATTATTTTACCCCCACACCAAAATCTTTGCTGTGGGGGTAAACAAGGATAGGCGGTTCTAATGGGACGAAAAAGGAAACCCATAACCCTCGGTGTTGACTTGGGCGGCACCAAAGTGGAGGTGGCAGTGGTAGATGGCGCCGGAAGTATAATTTTTTCCCGCCGATATTCCACTAATCCCCAAAAAGGCCCTGACGGGGTCATAGCTGATATCACAACTTATGTTAAGGATTGTCTCGGCAAGACATCGGAAGATATACTTGCTCTGGGTATTGGTGTGGCGGGTCAGGTGGAGCCGTCTGCAGGCAATGTGCGGTTTGCCCCTAACCTGGGATGGCAGAATGTTCCGCTTAAGAACGAATTGGAAAAAGGCATTGGTCTGCCGGTAATTGTTACAAATGATGTCCGCGCTGCCACGTATGGAGAGTGGCTCTATGGGGCAGGGCATGGTGTGGATGACCTTGTCGCTATCTTTGTTGGCACAGGTATCGGCGGCGGCGTAATAAGCGGCGGCCGCATGCTTGAAGGTTGCAGCAATACAGCCGGAGAACTTGGGCATATAACCGTTAGGACTGACGGCAGACGCTGCAATTGTGGAAACATGGGATGCCTTGAGGCATATGCCGGAGGGTGGGCTATTGCAGAAAGGGCAAAGGAGGCTGTAATGTGTAATGCCGTATCAGGCCTCTATCTGCTTAAACTTGCAGGGGATATTAAGAATATTACTGCTGCTACGCTTAATAAGGCATATCAGAATAAAGACCCCCTTGCCTGTCAACTTATTGAGGAGACAGGCATGTATCTATCTGCCGGTATTGTAAGTATAGTCAATGCATTTAACCCGTGCCTTATTATCCTTGGCGGAGGCGTGATTGAGAATTTGACAATATTTATATCAATGGCTGAACAAGGGGTTAAGAAACATGCCCTTAAGGCTGCTTCAACTCATCTAAAAATAGTCAAGGCCGGATTGGGTGAAAAGGCGGCAGTTATCGGCGCCGCTGCTATGGCCAGAGGATTAACAACCCGATAGGCATCTTAAATTTGACTCCACAAAATACCATGCTGAAACTTTCCTTATTTCTTCATATTGTTGCTGCCTTATTCTGGATAGGCGGGATGCTGTTTTTAACCCTGATTATTGCGCCGTTTTTAAAGACAATCCAGGATGTAAAGGAGCGGTCCAGCATATACCAGAGTGTCGGCAGGGGTTTCAGGTTCTGGGGCTGGGTTGCCATATCAATACTGGTTATAACAGGTCCATTAAACCTGCATTTAATGGGAATACCTTTGTCTAATCTTATTGACCCTTCTTTCCATAGAACCCCTTACGGCAAGACATTGGCCATTAAAATCTTATTTGTCATTCTTATCATATCTACAAGTCTGCTTCATGATTTTATCTTTGGCCCAAAAGCAAGAAACTCGTCTGTTTACAGTAATATTGCCAAGTGGTTAGGCAGGTCTAATCTTTTTATAGCGCTTGCTATCGTGCTTTTTGCGGTATTTTTAAGGCTTGGTGGGTTTTAATGACGCATAAAATCGTCCCGAAAAATATAGAGCGTCTGAGCCACTTTTCCTTTTTAAAAAATGCTTTTAAAAAATACTTGACAAGGTATATATTTTAATTTAGTCTATGAGGAGTAGTAAATAAATTCTGAAGAAAGGAGGTAAATCATGCGTAACGTTATATGGTCGGCAGTTGTGGTAATAAGCCTTGTATTTGCTGTTAATTCAATGGCAAGAGATGGGGCAGAGATATACAAGCAATGTGCTGTATGTCATGGCGCGAAAGGTCAGGGCACGAAGGGTCTGGCGCCGGCACACAAAGGCAATAAATTTATTATCGAGAGTAAAGCAGAGGATCTTATAAAACTCGTGCTTGAAGGCCGCGCTGGTGCAGCAAAGAAGTACAAAAACATCCCGATTGACATGCCCAAGTCGGGTCTTTCTGAAGCAGATGCAGCAGAAGTTGTAAAATATGAGCAGGGCGAACTACAGACACAGAAATAGGTTTTGTGATTTCACAGGAATTTCTGTAACAGCCCCGATGTAACATCGGGGCTGTTTTTTTATCCAGATACATACCTCACTGCCAAATAATATCTATATAGAGCGTCATAACTTTGCATA
>JBBTFC010000015.1:16506-19097 GCA_038042015.1 Deltaproteobacteria bacterium | reverse complement strand
TATATCAAACGGCCCCGGCACCATATCTGCCCAAGGGTGCAAGGGCGGGGTAAGCGCAGACGGCCCTGAGGATCCGTCAAGGGTTCAGATAAACAAGGCTTTTGTCGGTTTCCTGACACATACAGGTTTTGCGCATGGCGGGAACGGCTACGAGGCCATTGCATTCCTTATAGACCGCTTCAGGGACAAAGGGCTCAAAAGACCGGATGATAAGAAACACGGGCTGAATCTCAAGGCAATAGCAGATGAGTACGCAAAATGGTATGCCGGTTATAAGGCAAAGGAAAAGGCCATAGGGAACATAGAATATATGAAGGTGCCATGCGTAAACCACCCTGTATTCAAGGGCAAGGCGGTAAATTATGACCCTAGGGAGCAGTTTGTAAGCAAGGTATTTGAGGAAAAGGGCATATACAATGTATTCCTTGATTTCTATCATATCCTTGTCCATGCGCTGTTTGACGCAAAGGTGAGCGAGAATGTTTACTGCGTGAATGTTGACGCTGTCATAGCAGTGATACTCTTAAAGATGCTTTGGGAGCCTTTCAGGGCAGGGAAGATTACGGAAAAGGAGATTGAATCCGCTGCATTTACCACATTTTTATTCGGCAGGATGATAGGCTCCGCAGCGGAGATAGACGACCACATAAACCGGGGCAGAAATATGGACACGAGAACTCCGGTGAGCCAGTGTGTGTTTGTGGGGTAGGGTCTTTCAAGGCTAAAGCCTTGAGTTACATAAACTGTAACTCAAACCTTCAGGTTTGAACTTTAAAGGCCGTGGCTAACCGCTACGGCCTTTTTTATTTGACAAAAATTGGCAAGAAGTATAACTTAGGACAGGTAAAGAAGAAAGAAGGAGCCTTATGGCTGTAATACGGAAGGTAAAAAAAATAGGGGAGATATTAGTTGATGCGGGTCTTATTACAAACGCACAGCTTGAAGAGGCATTAAATGTAAGCAAAAGGACAGGCGCCAGGCTCGGCAGGGCATTAGTCAATACTGGCGTTGTAACTGAGGAAGGCATTGCACATGCGCTTGCCCATCAATTTAATATCCCATATGTATCATTAAGCGGGGTAATTATAGAGCCTCAGATCATTAAACTTATACCAGAGGCCCTGGCCAGAAGATGCAAGGTTATCCCGTTTACAAAAGAGGGAAATGCCATCAGGGTGGCAATGTTTGACCCTTTGGATGTATTCGCCACGGACGGCCTCAAAAAGGTCAGCGGGTATCAGATATTGCCTTCTGTGGCAACAGAACGGGATATTCAAAAGGCCATTGACCAGTATTACGGAGCGGCAGGCTCTATAGAAGAGATGGCGAGGCGCATTGAAGGCGCAGAGATAGAACTTCTCAAGGGCGAAGAGGATGTGCCGGAAACGCTTGAAAAGATCGCTGGAGAATCATCAATAGTTCAATTGATTGATCTCATGCTTTTTCAAGGCGTCACAGAAAGGGCGAGCGATATTCACATTGAACCTGACGATGATACGCTCAGGGTAAGGATGAGGATTGATGGTATCCTGTACGAATCAGCGAATCTCCCTCTTAAACTCTATCCAGCTGTGGTTTCAAGGGTCAAAATACTGGGGGGGTTAGATATTGCAGAAAAGAGACTTCCGCAGGATGGCAGTTTCTACATGAAGTCAGGACATAGGGGGGTCAGCGACCTGAGGGTTTCAACTGCCAGATTCCAATCACCCAATTGGGAACCTATGAGAAGGTCGGGGGATAAAGAGATTGATGTAAGGGTCTCGACTTTGCCTACGATGTTTGGAGAAAAGGTTGTTATGCGCCTCCTGAATAAGAGCGCCCTCCTTCTTAAATTCGAAGAGCTTACCCCGCTTTACGATACGCTGAATATATTGAAAAAGATGGTAGAGAAGCCCTTTGGCATGATACTGCTTACAGGTCCAACCGGAAGCGGAAAGACAACGACCGCATACACTATACTTAACACCATAAACTCCATGGATAAAAATATCGTAACTGTGGAAGACCCGATAGAGTACCATCTGAAGATAATCAATCAGGTGCAGATAAATCCCAAGGTAGGTATAACATTTGCGAATGCCTTGAGGCATATACTGAGGCAGGATCCGGATATAATTATGATCGGCGAAATTCGCGACAAGGAAACTGCAGAGATTGCAATCCATGCCGCTCTCACAGGCCATCTGGTCATTTCAACCATCCATACAAACAATGCGGTAGGGGCCATAAACCGGCTCATTGATATGGGTATAGAGCCGTTTCTTGTATCTGCCTCGGTTACCTGCATTGTAGGACAACGTTTAATAAGGAGTATTTGCTCCAAGTGCAAGGTGCAATATCAGGCATCTGATGACATGCTCAAGCAATTGGGTATCCAGGTTTCGGAGAAACCTCCATTATTTTATAAAGGCCAGGGTTGTCCTGCCTGCAATAACAACGGCCTCAAAGGGCGACTCGGACTTTTCGAGGTGCTGGTAATAAATGAGGAGATTAGAAAATTGATTTTAGGAAAAAGCGATGTGAATATAATTCTGAATGCTGCGGTAAAATATGGTTTTAAGACGATAAGGCGCGAGGGTATCAGGGCGGTT
>JBBTFC010000015.1:10887-16406 GCA_038042015.1 Deltaproteobacteria bacterium | reverse complement strand
ACATAAACCTTCTCTTTCAGACTATAGCCCCGCAGGACACCATTCTCTTCAGCCGGCAGTTGGCTACATTATTCACTGCAGGCATTCCTTTAACAAAGGCGCTGTTCACTCTGGAAATCCAACTCAGCAATAAGAAATTAACAAATATCATAAAAATCGTTAGAGAGGATGTTGAAGGCGGGGCGACATTCGCACAGGCCTTAAAAAAACATCCGCATGTCTTTGATGAAACATATTACAGCATGGTGGAGGCCGGCGAGGCCGGCGGTATTCTTGACAATATCCTTGAAAGACTGGCCGCCATGAAGGAAAGGATACAGGAGATAAATTCAAAGGTTAAGTCCGCAACGCTTTATCCCAAAATAGTTGTCGCGGCTATTTTGATAGCCGTAATTATACTTATGACATTTGTTGTTCCAAAGTTTTCAAGGCTCTATTCAAATTTCAATGTGCCTCTGCCGCTTCCTACAAGGATTCTGATTGCAATGTCAAATTTCTTTTCATCATATTGGTATCTAACAGCCATTGCCGCTATTCTCCCCATCGTAATCTTTAAATGGTGGACAAAGACCGATGCAGGCCATTACAACTGGGATAAATGGAAGCTTAACATACCAATCTTCGGCCCTTTTTCACAGAAGGCTACCATGTCCAGATTTGCAAGGGTGTTTGGCTCGCTTTATAAAAGCGGGCTGCCAATACTCCAGTCCCTTGATATAGTGTCAAGGGTGACTGATAACAGGCTTATATCCAGGGCAGTAAAGGATATAGAGATAGACATAAGGTCTGGAAAGAGCTTGTCTGAGTTAATGGAACAAAGCGGTCTTTTCCCTCCGATGGTTGTGCAGATGGTGCGGGTTGGCGAGGAGACAGGCGCGCTTGATGAGATGTTGGAAAAGGTTGCCCAGTATTATGATCAGGAGGTTGATTATACTGTAAGAAACCTGACCACAAGCCTTGAGCCCATCCTCCTCACCGTTATATTCGGCATGGTTTTATTTCTTGCCCTTGCCATATTCCTCCCTATGTGGGACATAGTAAGTATTGTGAAGAGATGAAATGGAAAAATGGCTGTCAAGGAAAAAAGTCAGGCTGAGTCTGTATTTTTTCATGCCTGTATTTTTTGCCTCTTTTGCAATAGGACTCGGTCTTACAATAATTGAGGCAATGGACCGGCTTCTGCCGGCCTGCGCTATCCTGTCATCTCATAGGCAGGATATTGAATATCTGCGCTGGTATGTAAAGGCGGCAACCCTCGGAGGCTCTGCAATTGCTGTTATTACAGGTCTTTTAATTGCATTTGCCTTAAACAGGCCGCTTAAGAGGCTGGAGGATACATTAAAAAATATTGCCGCGGGAAACATAGAGGAATTAGACTTAGACGTCACAAATGAGTTTGTCTCTTTAAGCAAAACCTTTAATACCGCTATTTCAACCATAAAACAACGTCTCTTAACGGCAAAGGACAGCGCATCCGATAAAGCGGTTCATGGCTTGGAAAGATTAGAAAGATTGGCTGTGCTTGGCGGAATATCAGCCATAATCGCCCATGAAATAAAAAATCCGCTTGCATCCATAAAGGGGCTGACCCAGCTTATGGCTGAGAAGGCGGGCATGGACAGCGATGCAATAAAATACACATCTGTAATGCTTGAGGAAATAGACCGCCTGAACAAGGTGGCAGATAATCTTCTTTATTTTGCAAAACCTTCTAAAGAGGACTACAGATACTGCGATATAAGGCGGCTTTTAGACAAGGTTGCGGCTAAGGCGCTCCATGCGATAGATAAAAAAGTTGAAATATTAAAAGACTCTGATAAAGCGCCGGTAGAGATATGGATGGATAGCGATAGATTAGAAAGGGCGTTTTTAAATCTCATGATAAATGCCCTACAGTCAACCCCAGAAAATAATCCCTCCATCCCCCCTTTGTCAAAGGGGGGCAAGGGGGGATTTGCAGGGGGAGCAGTTGCAATTACTGTTGCAGAATATGGAGATACAGTGTCTGTTAAGATAACCAACAAGGGTTCTTTTATCCCTGCACAAGATAGGGAGCAAATATTTGAGCCTTTTTATACTACGAAAGGCAGGGGAACCGGGCTCGGCCTTGCTGTTGCAAAACATATTATATCATCCCACGGCGGAGATATAAAGGTTGAAAGTAGTCCGGAGGAAACATCTTTTATCGTAGAACTTCCGATAAAGAAAGCTCATAGCTGATAGCTCATAGCAATTTACTATGAGCCATGAGCTATCAGCCATAAACTATTATGCTTAACCCCAACATACTCATTGTAGACGATGAATCCAGCATGAGGTTTTTTCTGGCAGAGGCTATGAAAAAGGAAGGCTATCCTTTTATAACAGCCTCGTCAGGCGAAGAGGCGCTGGAGATATATAAAAAAGAGGCCTTCCCAATTGCTATCCTTGATATCAAAATGACGGGCATAAGCGGCATTGAAACATTTGAAAGGATGAAGCATATAAACCCCGATGTAATAGCCATACTCATTACAGCCCACGGTCTCAAGGATATTCCGCTGGAACTCCTTGACAGGGGGATATACGACTACTTTACAAAGCCTTTTGATATAAAGGAGTTACGTGTTGTCATTAAAAGGGCTGTTGAAAGATGGAAATTAAAAATGGAGGTTAAGGAGCTTCATTCAAGCCTTGAAGAGAAATACAGCTTTGAAGGGATTATTGGAACGAGCCGTAAGATAAAAGAGGTTTTTAATCTTATGGAAAAAGTTAAGGATGTGGACATAAATGTTCTTATAACAGGCGAGAGCGGAACAGGAAAAGAATTGGCTGCAAAAACTCTTCATTATATGGGCGTAAGAAAGCATGGGCCTTTTGTAGAGGTCGGCTGTATTGCAATACCTGACACCTTGCTGGAGGCGGAGTTGTTCGGCTATGAAAAGGGGGCGTTTACAGGCGCGCATAAACACAAGGCAGGCAGGATAGAAACTGCTGACAGAGGAACTCTTTTCCTTGACGAAGTCGGCGACCTGTCTTCGTCTACCCAGACAAAGCTTTTAAGAATAATACAGGAAAAGACATTCACAAGGATTGGCGGGACAATGCCAATTACTGTGGATTTTCGCCTTATAGCAGCCACAAATAAGGGATTGGTAAAAGAGGTTAAAGACGGCAGATTCAGGGAAGACCTTTATTATCGTTTAAATGTCGTTTCCATTAACCTTCCGCCGCTGCGGGAGAGAAAAGAAGATATTCCACTGCTTGCAAGCCACTTTATAGATAAATACAACATATCATTTAACAAGAATATAAAAGGTCTGTCTTCCGAGGCTATGGCGCTTTTTATGGATTATAACTGGCCCGGCAATATAAGAGAACTTGAGAATGTAATCCAGCGCGGCATGGTGCTGACAGAAGGAGAGACCATAGATGCTGATGTTGCGGCAAGGATGACGGCTCTTGTGGGGACAGATTTGAAATCTGTCCCCAATACACTGCGGTCAAAGACAGGACGCATAACAGAAGTGGCTGAAAAAGAGATGATAAAAGACGCCCTTGTCAAAACAAGGTGGAAGAAGGGAGAGACGGCAATGATTTTAAATATAAGCAGAAAGAGCCTTTATAATAAAATGAAAAAATATGGACTGCTGAAAGAGGCCTGACATACCCCTAACCCCTGCTTCTAACCCCTGTATTTGAAGATTCCTTTCAGCCATCTGACAACGAGTCTCCACGGCATTGCCTCAATCCTGGATACTATCTCTGCATAAAAATCTTCATACCTTTCTTCCCCTCTTATAACATTATAATACTTTTCCATAAGCAATGGTTCGGATTCCAATATTTCATACCACAACACTGGATAAGCATAGACAATATTCCCCAGTTTAGCCGCTGCCGATAGTTCCGGGTACAGTTCTGTTGCCAATGCTTCCTCATACCGGCTTAAATCAATTTTATCATCCCTTATCTTTTCTGATATGACATTTGCTGCAATCTGGGCGCTTCTTATAGCATAATATATGCCCTCGCCTAAAAACGGGTCAACCAGATGGGCTGCATCGCCGACTGCCAAAACCCTTCCTTTTGCTATCTTCTGTTTTGTATCATGAAAATATGGTATTGTCCATCCGTGCATGTCATTTATATTCAGGCCGAAAAGGCTCTTTTCTCTTTTAACAAAATCGCCAAAATATCCTTTTAACCTCCCTTTTACCTTATGAGAGAGGCCGGCAATACCTACGGAGAGATTCTTGCCTTTAGGGAAAATCCATCCGTATCCATGAGGTATGCAGCCGAAATCTATAAAAAGCCTTCCTCTTAGTTCTGCCAGTCTTTCCTCTTCAAAAGGGACCTCAGCCTCAATGGCCACAGCGCACATCTTTGGGCTAAGCCCCAATACATCCCTGCTGACAATACTATTGGCCCCATCAGCGCCTATCAAAATCCTTGCCTTATATATTCCCCCGGAGGTTTTAACATTTACGTAATCGCCGCATTCTTCAATGCCTGTTACCCTTTCTCCTTCCCTGACAGCAGCGCCGGTCTCTTTTGCCTTTTCCTTTAAAAGGTTGTCAAATCTATCTCTGTTTACATTATAGCCGATTGGTCTCTGGGATATGACAGGGATCTGTCTTTTTGATCTGTAGGTAAAAACAACGCCGTAGGTGATATCCTCTGCAACGGATTTGAAGTCAAATGGCAGAACCTTCTCAACCTTTAATGACAGGCATCCACCGCATGGTTTGTACCTTGGAAATTTTTCTTTGTCAAAGGCGAGGACATTTAACCCCTTCAGGGCAAGCTCATATGCGCAGGTTGCGCCGCCCGGACCAAGGCCGGCTACGATGACATCGTATAGCATCTTGATTTAGTTTTGTGTTGGGTCTGCTTATTCCAAATCCTTTTCTACGCTAAATTCCATAAAATCAGCCCAGAAGCCGGTATGGATAACAGACTCTCTTTCCCATCTTAAAAGTTTTAGGTGGTTTTTTTCCATATCAAGTATCTTTCCGAGGACAGTTTTTTCATCAGGCTCGCTTGCGGCCTTAAGGAGTCCAGAATAGAAATCCACAGCTTTTTCTTCTGCCCCCATAGCAATTGTTACGGCATTTAATTCGGTTGGATTCTCTTTTAATCTTTTTGTAAGTTCATTTTCTTCCATAAATATAGGGGCGCTGCTTTTGCCAGAATCCAAAGCAACGGCATCCTGATATGCAAGCCATCTGCCGCCGATTTCTAATGACTTGCCTATCGCTGTTAATACGTTTATATGTTCAAGCTCTTCCTTGGCAAGATGGTGGAATACGGTTTTGCCATGTTCATCCTTCACAGTATTAGAGGCAGTAATATAAAAACTATAGCCTTTAATTTCTGTGCGGACCGCTATTTTAAGATTCTCTATAGCCTTTTCCTTCATTATGGCCTCCTTTTCTATGGGAGTAGAGACACGCCAATGGCGTGTCTCTACTCTGCTATCGTCTGCCAGTATCGGGTCTGCCTGGCTTATCTATCTGCTTTTTCCGTTCGAGCGCCTC
>JBBTFC010000015.1:0-10877 GCA_038042015.1 Deltaproteobacteria bacterium | reverse complement strand
GACCGCTATTTTAAGATTCTCTATAGCCTTTTCCTTCATTATGGCCTCCTCTGGAAAAAATCAAAATTAATAAGTTGTCTTTTGGCAGCCGCAGGCTTCAGCCTGCGTAAAATAACCAAAAACGCACCCTAAAGGGCGCGGCTACCTTGCTGAAAATTGTTTATCGTCTGCCAGTATCGGTTCTGCCTGCCTTATCTATCTCCTTTTTCCGTTCGAGAGCCTCTCCCCTTATCTTCTCCTCGCACGGATGGCATATAGTAGCCTCGGAAGGCTTGCCGCAGATACTGCAGACATGTTTTTTCTCTTTCTCTTTTTTTTCTTCCATATTCTCTCACCTCTGTAATTAAATTTTTAGCCTCATCTTTTTATTACAGCAGATTGGCTGTAAATTTTCCCCGCCTTTAATTACCATAAGCTCGCTGCCACACACGGAACATACATACACATGGTTTGTTATTTTAAGCTGAACCATCTCTGTATTACAGCAGATCGGCCGCAGAGCGCCTCTGCCGCCCCTTATAACAGAGAGTTCCGCGCCGCATACAGGGCATCTGTAAACCCGGCCCAAGGATATTACCCCGATATTATTACCTGATTTCATCTGTCTTCGCAACTAAAGCCATATCTCTGTTGCAGCACTTCGGCTCCATCACGCCGATGCCGCCCTTAGTAACCATAACCATAGCCCCGCATACAGCGCAGTGGTATGCTCTGCCTACATGTATTGTCCATTCATTTGTCCATTCATCAACAGACCATTCAGCGTCTGCAAGACCTGTCTCCTCTGCCATAATCCCTCCTGCCCTTACAACGTATATTTTAAATCCTTGAAGCTTAGGCATTTAAGCGCCGGATTTTCTACGCCTTTATGCTGGATGAGAACCTTGAAATCGTCCCCCATGCCTCCCGGGAGCGCCAGTTCCTTAATCCCCTGATTCCATTTCAATGTATCTATATCATTGATGCCGATTTCCGCTGCTTCTTTCAATTCGCTCCACACCCCGATCCCAGTAAGGAAATAGAACTGTGTCGTGAATCCGGTAACCTCCAAACCGGCCTCTCTGCCTGCTAATGCGAGGCTTGTAAAATCAACCTTTGATGTTATATCCTGATAGCCGATCCTCTGATAAGGGTTATCGCTCATTGTATGTCTGTAATAACATTGGAGGCCCCCGCCCCTATCTGGATGAAAGAGTTCTTTTGCGGGAAGACCGTAGTCAATTGTAACAATAAATCCCTTATCAATCAATGCGCCGGCTTTTTTAATCCAGTTAATTGCCCTTAGATTTACCTCTGCGGTCTGCCCATGCAGAAGCCTTATCCCAAGCCTTTCAAGGTATGCGCTGATTGCAGGGTCTGACAGCTCTCCGGCTGTTTCTGTAAACCCGCCGTCCTTCACATAAACATAGATTTCTTTTAAACCGTCTGCCTCAATAATGCGATGGATAGGGAATGCGTCAATAAGCTCATTGGAGATAATACAGCCTGTGATACCTGGCTCTATCTCTTCAATGGCAGAATGGCATGAAAACTCTTCTCTCCGGTCTTTTATAAGGGCAGGGTTTATATCAACAAGCTTAAAGTCAACAGCGCTGTAAAATTCCTTGAACAACTCCTTGATTGTGCCGCTTATCTGAAATGAAAGCCCTCCACCTCCAGCGCCGGCCTCAACTATCGTAAACAGCCTGGGAGAACCCATTATCTCCCACATCTCTTTAAGCTGTATTGCAATCAGCCTGCCGAATACAGGGCTTATGTCAACATTAGTAAGATAATCGCCCTCTTTTCCCCATCTTGCGCGGTCGGAGGTATAATATCCCTTGTCAGACCAGTAAAGGGCAGTATCCATAAATTCGGCAAAGGTTATCTTTTCTTTTTCCTGTATCCGTCTTTTTATTTCAGAAATGAGCTCAGGATGGCCAGAGAAGTTATAAGACACTGTTTGCTCCAAATGCAACAAAGAAGGAAAAATACCCAAACACATTGATTTTTTTGGGTAAACTGGCAAGTTGTCTGCCAGACGAGGCAGCGGACAATTTTTGCGACAAGCCGTATGTTCACCGATACGGTGAGGAGCAAAAATTGTCCGATAACGAAGTATGGCAGACAAATCGCCAGTTTATATCAGTCTTCCAGTATGCCGACCTTAACAACACCCTCAAACACCTCTTCTCCGTGTGGGGCATTGTCAATCTCAGAAGTTAAATCAACACTGGCCGAGTGGGATTCAAAATGATTGCCATCTATCCAGTATAGGTTATCAGTTACATCGTACACAATACCGTTATACGCTATATAGGCAGGTCTTCCCTCTTTGCCGTCAAACTTTTCTATATCTTTTCTGGAGAACTTTTTTTCCATTTCAGGCTAACCCTTTACTTTCGTATTCCCAGGGTTGTCTCCCATGTGTCGGCATGGTCTTCTTCGTCAGAGAGTATCTGTTCCAGCATAAGCCTTGTGGCCGGGTCGCCCTCTTTCTCACACAGCTTGATATGTTCCTTATACCGCTTTATAGCGCCGTTTTCCGCGGCAAGGTCGTCCTTTATCATCTTTTTAAGCTCTCCGCCCCTTATCACCTCAGTGGGCTTCTGCACCGGAACGCCTCCAAGATATACAATCTTCTCTGCCAGCATCTCAGCATGTTTCATCTCATCAATGGAGGTTTTCTTGAATATCTCAATCACTGCCGGACTTTCAATCCCCTCTGCCTCATAGTGATGCCCCATATACTGGACAATAGCGGCCAACTCATACGCCCTGTCCAGATTTAACGCATCTATAATCTTTTTGCTCATGTTCAAACCCTCCTTTTATTTTTAATATCGGGTTTGGTTTTAACATACAACTCTTGTTTTTGCAACTAAAAACGATAACCCGAAATCAGATTTAGGGTTTTGGGATAAATCCTATCCTTTCTTTTCCCTTTCCAATATGGGATAGGCTATATTTGCAATATACGAATTTATGCGCTTAAGATTTGTCAGGACATCCAGATGAATGGCGCTTGTATCTATAGATTCTTTTAAACCGAGATGAAGGCGGTTTATATGTGCCTGCCTTAAATCCCTTTCTATCTCGCCAAGCCTTGTTTTATGCCTTAATAATTGATGGGCAAGCTCAACATCCCCGCTTGTAAAGGCCGATACGCCGAGCTCAAAATTTTCCATAACCTTTTGATGAAATTCCAGAATTTCCTTTAATCCATCACGGGAAAAGGAGAGTTGATTTTTTATCTTTTTCTTTGCAAGCTCCATAAGATTTTTATCTATCACATCGCCGATATTTTCAAGATTGTTTGTAAATGTGATTATCTCCATCTCACGTCGCGCCTGCTCCTCAGTCAAACCCTCCTGAGACAGTTTTGTAAGGTAAAGCTTTATCTCCCTGTCAAGTATATCCACATCGTCGTCTCTTTCCTCTATTTTCTCCTGGAGCGCCGTATTATTGCTTTTAAAAACCTCTATGCTCTGCTTCAGCATATCCTGCACGATGTCCGCCATCCTGAGCGCCTCTCTGGTTGCCTGGCCGAGCGCAAGGGAAGGGGATGTGAGCACAAGTTTATCCAGATATTTTGGTCCGAACCTTTGTTCAGAGGCCGCCTTTTCAGGCAGAAGAATTTCAACAAGCCTTGTAAAAGGCCCTATAAATGGGAGGAATAAAATGGTAATTGCAATATTAAAAAATGTGTGGGCATTTGCAACCTGTCTTGCAAGATTTTGGGCGCTGAAACCAACGAGGATTGTAAACGGCGCTAAAAAAGGGAGGACAATGACAACAGCGGTTACCTTGAACAGGATATGGGCAAGCGCAACGCGTTTTGCCTCTACAGGCGCGCCGATGCCGGAGGTAATTGCGCTGACACATGTCCCTATATTTGCGCCCAATACAATCGGCATGGCGGCATCCAGGGTAATAAGCCCGTTGTGCGCCGCTGCAAGCGCAATGCCGATAGTGGCAACACTGCTGTGAAGCAGAGCGGTCAGGAGCGATGCTATAATTATGCCAGCGACAGGGTCTTTGCCGAGGTTTATCATAATCTCTTTAAACAGAGGGTCATGCGCAAGCGGCAAAAAAACATCTGTCAATATTTTTAAAGCAAGGAATATAAACGCAAAACCAAGAACAGCCCGGCCGACATCCTGCAAAGGGTCTTTTCTGCCAAGAAATTCCAAAAGTATGCCGATGCCGACAAGAACTATCGCATAATCGTATATCTTAAATGTGATGAGCTGGACTGTAATGGTTGTGCCTATATCCGCGCCGAGTATAACCCCCATGGTTGCTGAAAGGCTGAGCAGGCCCGAGCCGACAAAACTTACCAGCATTATGATAGTGGCGCTTGAGCTTTGCAGGAGCGTGGTCGTTAGCGCTCCAACGCACACACCCTTAAAACGGTTGTCTGTAACAGCCATTAGAAATCCTCTGAGTCTGGCTCCGGCTGCCTTTTGCATACCATCGCCGGCCATTTTCATGCCGTAAAGGAGAAGGAGGATGCCGCCAAAGAGTGTAAGAAGATTTATGGTAGTCATATAAATTACAGGGATTAGGGATTGTGGGTTTACACTATCGTTTTTATATCCCTTAAATATTGCGCAGATTCTTCCGGCGGAACCGGGTTTATGTGTATGCCGGTTCCAAGTTCAAAACCAGCGGCAATAGTAAGTCTGGGTATTATTTCAAGGTGCCAATGAAATTGGCCGATAACTCCTGAATTAATTGGGGCATTGATAATGGTATAGTTGTAAGGCGGGTCATTAAGACAAAGCTCCAGTTTTAGCAGAACCATTTTTAATATTGTGGTTAATTCATCTACCTCCGTATCTTTCATATCTGTAAAAGAATGGCTGTGTATCTTTGGTATTATCCATGTCTCAAACGGATGTCTTGAGGCATAAGGCTCTATTGCAATAAATGATTCATTCTCAGCCACGGTTCTTTCCTCCTGGCCTGATTCTGTTTTCACTATATCGCAATAGGCGCAATTGTCTCTGTAATCATAATACTGCTCTATGCCTTTCACCTTTATCCATACCTGCTGGGGAATCATTGGGGTAGCGATGATCTGAGAATGGGAATGCTCAACAGAGGCGCCTGCAACCCTCCCATGGTTTTTGAAGATGAGGATATATTTTAAACGGCGGTCCTTGCAGAGATCTATATATCTTTCCCTGTATGCCCATAAAATCTCCCTCATCTGTTTTTCATCGAGTCTGGAAAGCGGTTTGCCGTGCTCGGGTGTTTCAACTATCACCTCATGGGCGCCAACGCCGTCCATCCTGTCATATATGAGATGTTCACTCCTGTTGGGCATTCCCTCTATCATGAGCGCCGGAAAACGATTGGGTATAACCCTTACCCACCAGCCGGACGAGTTGGCTTTAGCCCCTTTTCCCCTGAATGCAATTATCTCTGGGGGGGTCATTGATTCATTACCGGGACAGAATGGGCATACAGAATGGTTTTTTGTAATTACAGCCTGGGCTTCAAGCCCGTGCTTAAAATCCGAGGGTCGCCTGGCCCTTTCAGGGGACATTATAACCCATTCCCTTGTTATGATGTCTTTTCTTAATTCTGACATTAGTCGCTTCGCTCCAGTGAATAGCTCATAGCTGATGGTTCATAGTTTTTGCTATGAGCTAACAGCTATCAGCCATGAGCTATCCTTTCCTAAGCCACTCATCTATCCTGTTTCTTATATCTTCAGATAGATCCAGAAATTTTATACCCATGCCTGGCTCATGCGGAGACCTTGGGACAAATTCTCTGCGCCACATAACACAGCACTTGCATCTTGCCACAGTTTTGTCAGGGATGGTAAACTCTATAAAAAATTCCTCTCCAACCTTTTTTGGATTAACAGATGTAATGAACATCCCGCCCCTGCCTATGACCTTCGCGTAGCCGAAAAAACTCTTGCTGTCCGACTCCACCTTGACCTTGAGGACAAGGAGGGGGTTTCTTAAGTTTTTTCTCCTGTCAGGCCGGAGAAGCACATAGCCCTGCTTATCTTTTTTATCACCATTTACCATAGTGGATTACCTCTCCCAATGGTTTCCTGTTTTTTTCTTGTTTTACGAGAGGGGTTTTTGGATAACCTATTGCTATGAGCGCAACTACCTCTATATCCATAGGTATGCCGAGAATATCTTTAACCCTTAATGGGTCAATTGCAGCAATCCAGCAGGTTCCAAGCCCCTCTGCCGTTGCAACAGCTATCATCTCAGTTATTGCAATGGTTACATCAACCCATGCATAGTTTTTGCTGTCCGCCTTTCTGACCCATGCCTTTGAGGGCTCTGCGCATGCGGCAATAATAAGCGGCGCGGTCTTAAACCCCTCTTTTATGAACACATCATCTAATTTTTTTCTATCCGCCTTTTCAATTATTATAAAATGCCACGGCTGGCAATTGGCTGCGCTCTGCGCCCTTCGAAGCGTCTCAAGAAGACGCTCAAGCTTGTCTTTTTCTATTTCTCTGTCCAGAAAATCCCTGATGCTCTTTCTTCGCTCAAACAACTCATAAAAGGTTTTAAGCTTTTCATCCATGGTAAGCCTCCAGCTTAAATCATCGCCTCAACAAACTCCATTGCATTAAACTCCCTCAAGTCTTTAATCCTTCAACAGTCTTATAAATTCTTCCTTTGTAAGCCCGGCCTGCTCTATAATCGCCAAGAGCGTTCCTTTAGGAATTTCTTTCCTGTCAGGAACTATAACAAGACGAGTTGTGTCCCGGCCTCTTTTCACAAATGCCGAATGACTCCCTTTTCCTCTTTTAGGCGCATATTCGAAACCAATCTTTTGTAATAGTCTGATTATCTGCCTTGAAGATACGACAGGGAGTTTCGACATTACCTCATTACCTCAACATGGGAGGTAAATTTCTCCTTGGTTGTAAGACTTTCTTGCAGGTCATCTAATAATCCCAGCGCCTCGGCGTTTTCAAGGTATAGGTCTACCGCCTCTTTCAAATTTTCCATCGCCTCAGAGATGGAGTCTCCGCAACTGGCGACACCGAGTTCAGGACATTTTGAAACATAACCTCTTTCTTCCTTCCAAACCACCACCGTATAATCAAATGTCTTCATAATGTCTCCTCCTTATTGTTTTTTTACTGTCAACTGTTTACTGCTCACTGATAAGTGCTCTCAGATAAGCCTCCAACTTAAATCATCGCCTCAACAAACTCCCTTGCGTCAAAATCCCTCAGATCCTCAACCCCTTCACCCACGCCTATAAATCGAATAGGTATCTTTAATTCATTCGCAATTGCCACTATTATGCCGCCTTTGGCCGTTCCATCAAGTTTGGTAAGGGCTATGCCGGTAAGGCCGACTGCCTCATTAAACTCCCTGGCCTGATTTACGGCATTCTGTCCTGTGGATGCATCCAATACCAGAATCACCTCATGCGGGGCAGAAGGCAATTCCCTTGATACGACCCTTTTGACCTTTTTCAACTCTTCCATTAAGTTTACCTTTGTGTGCAGCCTGCCTGCTGTGTCTAAAATCACAATATCGACCTTTCTTGCAACAGCCGCCCGAACGCTGTCAAATGCAACCGCAGCCGGGTCGCCTCCCTGTTCATGTTTGATAATATCACAGCCTGCCCTTTTTGCCCATACCTCAAGCTGCTCTATTGCCGCGGCCCTGAAGGTATCGCCTGCCGCAAGAAGAACCTTTTTACCCTCTGATGTAAACCTTGCCGCAAGCTTCCCGATTGTTGTTGTCTTACCAACGCCATTTACGCCAAGGACCATGATTACGAATGGCTTTGCTGTAATTTCCAAAGGACACTGACAGTCTTTTAATATATTGAAAACAACCTCTCTTAAATAAACCTTAAGCCCGTCTGCATCATAACCTTTAAGATTATTCCTCATATCATCCACAATAATCCCGGATGTCCGGACGCCTACATCAGCAGTTATAAGGGTTTCCTCCAGCATTTCCGCCAATTCCTCCCTTGAAGCTCCTGAAGAAAATAATCCATCTATTTTGTTAGCAATACTGTTGTGGGTTTTTGAAAGGCCTGCTTTAAGACGTTCAAAAAGGTTTTTCACCTGAAAATCCCCCTCACCCTAACCCTCTCCCGCAAGTGGAGAGGGAACTTAAGAGATTTCCCCTCCCTTGACGGGAGGGGACAAAAGGGAGGGTGATAATTTTCATTCTCTTTTGTGTCTTCCAGACATGAATGTTTCATATGTGTTTAGATAACACAGAATGTAAGACAGTTGCAATATGATTAAAATCATATCAAATTCCCCAATATATGATAAATATTTATAAAGGTTTAAAAAGAAAGGAGTAATAATAATGAAAAAACTGGATACAAAGGAAATGATAGAGTTTACCCCTGACGCAAAGAATTCTTTTCTAATCTTTGACGCTGACGAGGCGCGGCTGGCGCTGTTTTGTTCAGAGCCGGGTCAGGGTGTAAAAAAATGCCGCAGCAGTTCAAGGGTTATGATGACAGTGCTGGAGGGGGAGGGCGCATTCCTTACAGACAATGAAGAGATAAACGGCGGGCCCGGCTCCGTCATAATATGGGAACCAGGCGAATCCCACGGCTATACCGCAAAAACAAGGCTTGTGTTTCTGGCCACCATTGCCCCAGGGCCGTCCGGAAAAGCTTGAAATTATCCTTTTTGTCGGATAGTATACTAAAACTATGCGCATAGCCATAATGGGCGGGACATTTAACCCGATTCACTTTGGACATCTAAGGATTGCCGAAGAGGTCAGAGAGGCCTTTAATTTAGATAAGGTCATTTTTATCCCCACATTCATGCCGCCCCATAAAGACAACGGCTCTCTTATATCCCCGGAACATAGATTTGAGATGGTTCAACTCGCAGTAAAGGATAATCCTTTTTTTGAGGCCTCTGATGTTGAGATAAAAAGGGGCGGGAGGTCTTATTCTGTTGTAACATTAAGGGCGCTCCGTGATAAATATACTGGAACAGATTTTAGTTTTATTGCCGGCACAGACTCATTTAATGACATAACTACATGGTGTGAATATGAAGAACTCTTCAAGCTTACAAACTTCATTGTCATTCCACGTCCCGGTTATCCTGTAAAAAAGATTGCAGAGATTCTTCCTGTTGAACTGGCAAGGAAGTTCTGGTATGATGCTGAAAAAGCCGTTTACATCAATGACTACGGCAAGTTCGTGACATATATGGAAACTACACTCTTTGGCATATCAGCATCAAGGATAAGAAAGATGATAAAAGAAGGGAATTCAACACGGTATATACTGCCAAAAGAGGTAGAGGATTATATAACAAAGAACGGATTATATCGCTAAAGGAGGGTTAAAAAACTGGATTCGAGAGAAAAGGTATTAAAGGCAGCAGAGCTTGCCCTGGATAAAAAGGCAGAAGGGGTTGTCATTCTGAATATAGGCAAACTGTCATCCATTGCAGATTATCTGTTGATATGCAGCGCTGCATCGGACAGACAGGTTCAGGCCATTGCCAATTCCGTAGAAGAAGGGCTTAAGAAAAAAAAGGCAAGGCCTTTAAGCATAGAAGGCGTCCGTGAAGGGCGCTGGGCTTTGATAGATTACGGCGATGTGATTGCGCACATCTTTCTTGAGCCGGTGAGAGAGTTTTATAACCTTGAAGGCCTCTGGCCGGAGGCTCCGAGGATTGAGATAGATGTCTGACATCAATACATTCAAAGAAAAACTCCTTTCCCTCATCAGCAAATTTGACAAGGACAAACATCATTACCTTTCTAAAAGTTATCTTGAGGCGCAGGTTCGGCAGGACTTCATCAACCCCATGTTTGAAGCCCTCGGCTGGGACATTGAGAACAAAAAAAGCCTTTCCCCTTTTGACAGAGAGGTTATCCTTGAAAAAGGCGAGACAACAGGCAGACCTGATTACAATTTCCGCATAAACGGCTCTACCAAATTCTTTATTGAAGCAAAAGCCCCTTCCGTTGCGCTTGATAATGTTAATCACATCCTTCAGGCAAAGACCTATGCATGGTCAACCAAAGAGGTCTGGTTTGTAATACTCACAGACTTTGAGGAGTTTAAACTCTTTGACGCATCCCTCAAACCCAATCCCAAATATCCCAACGAAGGGCTTATCTTTGATTTCAAATACGCAGACTATCTTAAAAACATAGACAAACTTTGGCTCCTCTCCATGGAAGAGGTTGAAAGAGGCTCTCTTGAAAGACTTCTGCCGAGGGATGTTAAGAGCAAACGTCTCCGCATTCCTGTTGACAGGGCATTTCTTGAGGATATGACGCAGTGGAGGGAGGAGCTTGCAAAAGACATCCACAAGAGAAATTCTGAGCTTGATGTAAAAATCTTAAATGAGGTTGTTCAAAAACTCCTTGATAGGATTATCTTCATCCGCATTGCTGAAGACAGGAAAATCAGAGACCCCCGCGAACTTCAGGAGATTGTTGAGGTATGGAGGCACGAGGGCAAAAGAAAGCCTCTTTTAACACATCTAAAAGACCTTTTCTCAGAAGTAAATTCAGACTTAAACGGCGATATATTTAAACCCCATGCATGCGAAACAATAGATATAGATTCCAATCTTCTTGCAGATATAATTGAAAACCTATATTTCCCAAAATGCAGATACAGGTTTGATGTTATAGGCGTAGAACTTCTTGGAAGCATTTATGAGCGGTATCTCGGAAATACTATAAGGGTAACGCCAAAACGGGTGGTGGTTGAAGAAAAGCCGGAGGTCCGAAAGGCAGGCGGCGTATATTACACGCCAAAATATATTGTTGACTACATCGTTAAAAACACAGTCGGCAGGCTCATTGAAGGAAAGACTCCAAAACAGATAGAGAAAATCAAAATCCTCGACCCTGCATGCGGCTCTGGCTCTTTTCTCCTCGGCG
>JBBTFC010000014.1:6930-9026 GCA_038042015.1 Deltaproteobacteria bacterium | reverse complement strand
GACAGCTCAGCGACCTTGTTTTTTAGCTGTTGATTCTCCTCTTGCAGCCTGGCAACCTCTTTCTGCGCCTGCTCCATGCCAGCCTTTGCGGCAGTCAATTCTTCAATCTGTTTTGACAGCTCAGCGACCTTGTTTTTTAGCTGTTGATTCTCCTCTTGCAGCCTGGCAATCTCTTTCTGCGCCTGTTCCATGCCAGCCTTTCTTGCCTCGGACTCCTCCACTGTCTTCTGATAGATATCTTTGTTTATGCCGCAGCCCGCCAAGACAGTGAACAGTAAAAATACCGTCACCAGACACCAGACACCGGACTTGTGACTTGTGACTTGTGACTTGTGACCTGTAACTTCTGACTTCTGACTCCTAACTTCTTTCATCACACACCTCCTTTTCTTCATTGGATGACGCTATTATATCAGAATATACCGCAACCCTGTTTCTCCCTGTCTTTTTAGCATAGTAAAGCGCCTTATCAGCCGCCTTTATTATATCATCTGAATTCTTTAATCCTTCCTGTGGATATGTAGAGATACCTATGCTGATGGTTACCGTTAGAGGATTATTAACATCATTTGAAAGATTGGCGCCTTCCACCGCCTTTCTCATCCTCTCTGCGGCGGCAATCGCCCCGTTCTTGTCTGCCCTGCACAGGCATACTATAAACTCCTCGCCGCCGAATCTTGCAAGAACCTCCCCGTCTCTTATCCCGCCCTTCAGAAGCCGGGTCAATCCCTTCAGCGCCTTATCTCCAACATCATGCCCATAAGTGTCGTTTATATTTTTAAAATGGTCTATATCTATCATAAGGCAGCCGATATGATACTCATGACGTTTTGCCAGAGCCACATGCATCTTTATATGGTCGTAGAAATATCTCCTATTGTAAAGACCTGTGAGCTCGTCGGTTACCGACAGTTTTTCCAGCAGTACATTTTTCTCCTTCAGGTCATTCTGCAATTCCTGTATTTTTAGAAAAACCCTTATCCTTGCCAGAAGCTCACTCTGATCAAATGGCTTTAATAGATAATCGCTTGCCCCTATATGCAGCCCCTTTATCTTATCAACAACCTCTTTCCTGCTTGCGCTGAGCATTATCACCGGGCAATCCTTGCCATCCTCGCTTTCCTTTATCGCAGATATAAACTTATAACCGTCAACCTTTGGCATCATTACATCTGTAATAACAAAGTCAATCTTATTTTTAAAAAAAATCTTCAATGCCTCCATGCCGTCTTCTGCCTCAAAAACATTTGAAAACAGGCCGCCTGCCACCACAGTATTTTTTACCAATTGTCTGATGGTTGGAGAGTCATCAACTATTAAAAGTGTTTTTTCTGTCATATTTATTTCACCTCCCTTAACATCTTTTTTGCCCTGTCTGCCTCTTCTGTTTTTGGGTATTTATCCACGACCTTTTCCAAAACAAGCCTTGCCTCTTTTTTATTTCCGAGTTCAGAAAAGGCCATCCCCTGCTTTAACAGCGCAGCAGGTACCTTATTGCTCTTTGGATATTTTTTTAAAACCTCGTTAAACTCAAGCACAGCCCGCTCGTAATCTTTCTGCCTATAGTATATCTCGCCTGTCCAATATTGGGCATTGGAGGCAAGGACATGGTCTGGGAAAAGGGATAAAAATCTGCCGAACTGGAGAAGGGCATTGGAATGATCTTTGTCCTTTGTAAGCATGATTGCCTCATTGTACAATTCAGCCGGCTTTGGAGGTTTTGCCTCCTGTTTATCGGCTTGCGCAGGCAGGTCAGCTTGGTCCCGGGCCTCTTCCGGCATAGACGCCTGCCCCTGAATGTTTCTATCAGAGGATGCCCTTACATGTTCTAATGACGCAACCTTTTCGTCCAGAGATGAAAGCCTCTTTCCCAGCGCAGCAAGCTGGTTCTGAATGGATAACAGCCTGTTGTCAAATTCCTTTTCGTCCAGAGATGAAAGCCCCTTTCCCAGCGCTGCAAGCTGGTTCTGGAGGGATAACAGCCTGCTGTCAAATTCCTTTTTGTCAGCGCTTTTCTCTCTTATTGCAGCAACATTTTCATTCGCTTTCTTCGCTGCCTGCTCTGTCTCCTCAAATTTTCCGCGAAGAAAGGCTAT
>JBBTFC010000014.1:0-6830 GCA_038042015.1 Deltaproteobacteria bacterium | reverse complement strand
TGCGCCCTTCTTTCACCAAGCGCAATATTATATTCATTTGTTCCCTTTTCATCAGCATGTCCCTGAAGCTCTACCTTGACATCCTGTCTTTTCCTAAGCCATTCTGTATTATTATCAAGGGCAAGCTTCATATCATCCCGGACCGTAGAGCTGTCAAACTCAAAATATACGGCTGCCAGCTTCCCTTCTTTTTCTGCCATTGCGGTAAGTTCCTTCATTGCATCTGCCTTTGCATCTGCCTTTGTCTCAACACGCGCAGACAGGGAAGATTCTTTTATTGACTGCTCCTCAACCTTCTCTTCCTTTATTGTCCCAGCGGCGTCTTCTTTACCTGCAACAGCCTCTTCCTCCTTAGGCTGTGCGGTTTGCTCTGCAGTTGACGGCTCTGTTTTTTTCTCAATATCCTCTTCTGTCTTTACAATATCCATGCACCCGGTGACTACAAAAAACATTGCTGTTATTGACAATACAAATATTGTCAGACTATGCCTTTTCATTTTTTCCTCCTATATTATTCTGTAGGGTGGGCTATGCCCACCGCTTTTCTATAGATGTGGTATTTAAGGTGGGCGCAGCACACCCTACTCACCGATCTTTTTATTCTAAATACGGAGACCATGCAGGAGAAGCGGCTGAGCCTGCCTTTTCAGCATTATCATAGGTTATTAGTTTCTGATTCTCTCCATTTTTTCGCATAATATAAATGCGGGCAGCGCCGCCGCCCCTTGTGGATGTGAAGGCTATGAACCTGCTGTCAGGCGACCATGAAGGGTCTTCATTATCTCCGCTGTCCGCTGTAAGCTGAACCTGCCCTGTTCCATCGGCATTCATCACCCATATATCAAAACGTCCTCCATTCATCCTTGCGAATGCAATCTTATCTCCCCCTGGCGACAATACAGGCGAGGCATTATATTTTCCTTCATAAGTAAGCCTGGCAAGTCCGGTTCCGTCAGAGTGTATCATATAGATATGGGGATTTCCACCTGCATCAGATACAAATACAAGCCTCTTTCCATCAGGAGACCAACTGGGCGAAACATCTATTGCCCAGTTATTTGTAAGCCTCCTGAACTTCATTCCATCAAGTTCAAGTATATAAAGCTCAGGGTTTCCATCCCTGCTTAAGGTAAGGGCTATCTCTTTTCCGGAAGGCGACCACCTTGCGCCTATATTTATGCCCGGCTGATTGGAGAGCCTTATTTCTCTGCCGGTTGCAATCTCCAGCATATACACATACGGCTGACCATCCTTGTAAGATGTATATAAGATTTTCTTCCCGTCAGGCGACCATCTTGGAGAGAGGTTGATGGAGTTATTCCTTGTAATCTGCCTTAAATTGTAGCCGTCGTAATCAGCAAGATAAATTTCCTTATTACCGGACATGTTTGAAACAAACAAAAGTTTTGTGTTAAATATTTCCTTTTCGCCTGTCATCGCCTCCATTGCCTCATTGGCAAACTTGTGGGCTATAACCCTGATATTGCCCTTCTTCCCGATATATCTCCGTCCCACAAGCATCTTTGTCTGGAAGGTGTCGTAGAGTTTTAATTCCACTGTCAGATTATCTTCCTCTGCGATAAAGACACCCTTTATCAGGGCCTCTGCGCCTATAACACGCCAATCTTTAAAATCTATATCATCAGACCTTTTATTCTTATCCTCTATGTATGCCTTTTTATCAATTATATTAAACAGGCCTGAAAACTCCAGGTCATGCATAATTACATCCCGCAGAAGATCTGCCTGTGCCGTCAGCACGGCAGCAGGCTGTCCGCTCAACCCGCCAATGTTTTTTATATCAGTAATCGCAATGGGGAGCTTTTTGCCGGCAGGGGTATTTATGTCTATATAGACCTTTGTGTGGCCATGATGCGGAAATAAAGCAATAAATGAAATGATTATTAACAGGCAATATCTATTAAGCAATGTCATAACCTTTGTTAATTCCCGCACTCAGGGAAACATACGCCTATTTCCAATGAATCTTTTTCTAATTCAGGAGGGAATGAAGGAAACGAAGGCGCTGCTTTTTCTATTGCCCTGATAGCTGATTGAAGAAGTATCGGATTGGCAGACGGCTGTTCAACATAGCTTTTGATGAGATGTCCAGTCTTATCTATGCGCACAGTTATCACAACAAATTCTCCTTCTTTTATGTCACCGGTATAATTCCACTTTGGGCTGATTATCTCCCATAAAAGGTTGCCATATTTTTCTTCTATTTCCTCAATCTTTTTTATATGCCCCCCGTTTTGCATTAATCCAGTACCTTTCTTAATTGGCAAGTTGGCGCCAATATCGCCCACACCGTTGTTAATATCCCGGTTTTGCATTAATCCAGTATCTTTCTTGCTCGGCCTTATAATCTGCCTGTGCGCCACTTTTTCCTTAATCTCTCCAATCCTTTTTTCCACCTGCCTGTTTTCCATGCCCTGTATCACCTTGCTGATTGTTTCCTCTGCCTCTCTTTTTTCCACCCATTTCTGTATCTTTTTAATTGCCTCGTCAAGAGAATGTTCCTTCTCTTTTTTTAAGGCAATAGCCTTTTCTTTTACAACAGGTCTTGAAATATCTTTATCTTGAGCCTGTTTAACCGGTTTGGAAACAACCTCAGCTTGAGACCTCTCTTTTTTTAAGGCCTCACTATTTGCCCGAACCTCCGGGGAAACCGCTGTTTTCCCAGGCGCCAGCAGGTCAACTGTGTAGATGGACGTTGTAATTTTTATTGCAGATCTATCGTTGGCAAGCAAAAATATGAAGGCTATAAAAACAACATGCAAAAAAACAGAGACTGCTATTGTAGAACCGAAATTTGAAAGTTGTTCTTCCTCGTTGTAGAATCCGGCCGACACCTACTCTCCCTCAACAGGCTCAGTCATCATGCCAACCTTTTCTATGCCTGCCTTTCTTATCTCTGCCATTACCGCAACAACATTGCCGTAAAACACCTCTTTATCCGCCTTTAAAAGCAATGCCTTATCTCTCTTCCACTGTCTTGTTTGATAAATCCTTTCCAATTTCTCTTTTAACTCAGAAAAGGGTATCCTGTTTTTATTTATGAATATTGCGCCTTCCTTATTGATTGTTAATACCAAAGGCTCCTCTTCTGATGAAAGCCCGGCGGCCTTTACCTTTGGCAGGCTGACATCCAGCCCCTCCTGAAGCATGGGCGCAGTAACCATAAATATAATGAGCAGAACCAGCATTACATCTACAAATGGCGTAACATTTATCTGAGACAGCACAGCCCGCTGTTTTGGCCTTGAAAGGTTAATCATTTTCTTTCTCTTGCAAGCTCCCTTTCCACAATATTCAAAAAATCGCCTGCAAAGTTTTCCATCTCAATTGCCATCCTGTTAATCCTTGTTACAAAATGGTTATAGGCAACCACTGCGGGGATGGCGGCAGTAAGACCTATAGCCGTTGCAATGAGCGCCTCTGATATGCCGGGGGCAACCACCGCAAGGCTGGCCGACCCCTTCATCCCTATGCCGCTGAACGAATTCATTATGCCCCATACTGTGCCAAAAAGACCGATGAACGGCGCAGTGTTGCCTGTGGTGGCAAGAAATGAAACAGCCTTCTCCATCCTGCTTATTTCATTGGACATTGCCTTTTTTAATGCCCTCTGGATACCGTCCGTCTCGCCGATGCTGAACTGGATATTCTCCTTTTTTTGCGTCCTTGCCTGCGGGAGCTCGTTATAACCTGCGGCAAAAAGCCTTGCAAGCGGCGTAAATCTGTAATTTGCGGCAGCGGCAAATATCAGGGCAAACTGTTTCTTATGCCAGAAAAATTCCAGAAATGCGCCGGATTCTTTTTCCATCTTCTTTAAGATGCGATATTTGTATATAATTATTGCCCACGACAAAACAGAAAAAACAAGCAGTACGATAAGCACAAGCTTTACCACAATGCCTGCGCCCAAAATCATATTCCACAAACCTCCCTGCATGTTGCCGCTTAAGTTCTGGACATTCATTAAATTCTTTTGCCTCCTTGACCAAATGATTTATGAGAAAATTAACACCTTTCGGATTTCAAGTCAATGGTTTGTGTAACCCGGACTTTGAAAATGTCATAATTAAGGGATGATAGGAGGCATTTGCTCGATCCATTGACAGGTCAAGGCATATTCTTGTTACCAAAATAAAAATCCCACAGATATCTGTGGGATTTGGAATCCTGGCGTCCCCACCGGGATTCGAACCCGGGTTACCGCCGTGAAAGGGCGATGTCCTTGGCCTCTAGACGATGGGGACATGGTGAGCCGCCCGAGACTCGAACTCGGCACCCACGCCTTAAAAGGGCGTTGCTCTACCTGATGAGCTAGCGGCTCGTTATTAAAACAAAGGTTGAGGTTGAGGTTGAGGTTTCTCTTATCCTTAACCTTGACCTTAACCTGTTTTTCATTGAAACGGATTCTCAATCATTATGGCCTCTTTTCTTCCGGCGCCTACTGAGACCATAATTATACTAATTTCAATTAATTCCTCAAGTCTTTTTATATATTTTCTGGCATTAGCGGGTAGTTTATCCAGCTTCGCAATACCGCTCGTTGGTTCATTCCATCCATCAATAATTTCATATATCGGTTCACATTTATTCAGGATGTCGCTGTCAGACGGAAAATCTTTCAAGATATTGTTGTTATAATTATAGCCTGTACATATCATTATTTTATGCAGTTTATCCAATACATCCAGTTTGGTTAAAACCACGCCGTCAAGACCGTTTATCCTTGCCGCATATCTGACAGCCACTGCATCGAACCAGCCGCACCTCCTCGGCCTCCCTGTTGTTGCGCCGTATTCTCCACCCTGCTCTCTGAGCCTTTGTCCTTCTTCGTTTTTTAACTCTGTTGGAAATGGCCCCTCCCCAACCCTTGTTGTATAGGCCTTGGATATGCCAATAACCTTGTCAAGCTTTGTCGGCCCAATGCCGCTTCCTGTTGCGGCCTCTCCTGCTACGGTATTGCTGGAGGTTACAAAAGGATAGGTTCCGTGGTCCACATCAAGGAGCGTCCCCTGCGCCCCTTCAAATAATATATTTTCTCCGCGTTTTATTGCGCTGGCAATATAGAGGGATGTATCTGTAATGTAACCGGCAATCTTTTCTACGTATGACATATATTGATGGTAAATATTATGCATCTCAAAACCATCTTCGTGAAATATACTTTGCAGCAAATGGTTTTTTTCGAGAAGATTAGTCTTGAGTTTTTCTCTAAATACCTCTTCCCTCAACAAATCGCCGCATCTTATCCCGCACCTTGCAACCTTGTCTTCATACGCAGGGCCGATACCCCTTCCGGTTGTCCCTATCTTGTTTTTACCCCTAATCCTTTCCCTTGCCGCATCGAGCTTTTTATGATACGGCATTATCAGGTGCGCATCTTCACTTATAAGAAGGTCGCTTCTATCCTGAAATTGACCTTTTGCCTGCAAAGCATCAATTTCCTCTAATAAAACCTCAGGATCTATTACCACGCCATTTCCTATTATACACTTCTTACCTCTGTGCAGTATCCCGGATGGAATAAGGTGAAGAATGAACTTTTCCTCACCTACAATAACCGTATGCCCTGCGTTATTGCCACCCTGAAATCTCACGATGATATCCGCATACTCACTTAAAATATCTACTATCTTCCCCTTTCCCTCGTCTCCCCACTGGGCGCCGACAACTACAATGTTTTTGGCCATTTATTCACCCTCCCATTGGCGCGATTAATGTGCCATCGCAGCAACTATATTTTCTACATCAAAGGCAAAACCAATGGCGGCGCATGGATAGCCGTATTTCTGCATAAGGTTATCATATCTCCCGCCGCTCATAATCGATTTTCCAAGCCCCATAGCAAATCCCTCAAAAACTATCCCCGTATAGTAATCAAACCCCCGCATCTCTGCCAGGTCAAAGGTTATAAATTCCTGAAACCCTTTTGTGTCAAGTATTTTTAAAATATTTGAAAGATTTGCCACTGCCATTTTAGCCTGCCTGCCTTCTGCGATGGATGATGCCTTTTCCAGAACCTCTTTACCGCCAAACAAAGATGGGATAGTTTTCAGAACCTTTTTATATTTGTTTGTTATTTTATCCCCCAGACTGTCTAATATTACTTCCAATGCTGAACCGTCTTTCAGGGCTATGGCGTCTTTTATCCTGCCTTTTTCTTTATCATCCATGATTGTGGTATTCAGCATACCCCTGACAAAACCTGCCTCGCCAATATCTATCTTAAAGTTTTTAAGCCCCAAACTTTTAAGGCTATTGATAGCTATAATGATTACCTCTGCATCTGCCTCTGGCGACAGCTCTTTTGTTATAAGTTCCGCCCCGATCTGCTGAATTTCTCTTGGCCTGCCGATTCGCGGTTCCTGATACCTGAAAACTTTTTCATTATAGCATATCCTGAGGGGCAGCTTATAATCCCTCATTCGCGTAGCCACAATCCTTGCTACCTGGGGGGTTATGTCCGGTCTGACAGCAACAACCCTGCCTGAAGTTGGGTCTATAAATTTAAATACCTTCTCCTTTAAATCATCTCCAAGCCCTATGGAAAGCACATCAAGGTATTCAAGGAATGGCGTTATTACCCTTTTAAATCCGCATCTTTCCAGAACTTTCAGAATACATTCCTCTATGCGCTCTATCTTTTCTGCCTCATCCGGCAGACTGTCCTTTACACCAGGGGGAAGGGATATGTTTAATGGCTTCATAGCTGATAGCTCATAGTTGATAGCTCATAGTAGTTGCTATGAGCCATGAGCTACAATTTTACCACCTTTGCAGAAATAATATGCGGCAGTTTAATGAGTTTTGAA
>JBBTFC010000013.1:0-5877 GCA_038042015.1 Deltaproteobacteria bacterium | reverse complement strand
CATTTGCCATTGGCGTTGTGACACAGATAATAAACCCGTCCGAGCATGTCAATGCCTTGTGGTTTGTTGTAGCTGCAGCCTGCTTTTTTATAATTTCTTATCGTCTCTATGGCGCATTCATAACAGCAAAGGTATTAAACATTGATGAAAAAAGGCTGACCCCTGCAAAAAGGCTTGCTGATGGAAGGGATTATCATCCTACACACAAATGGGTCCTATTTGGCCATCACTTTGCTGCCATAGCAGGCGCAGGGCCTTTAATCGGGCCTGTGCTTGCCGCTCAATTCGGGTATCTCCCCGGATTCCTCTGGATACTCATCGGCGCAGTGCTGGGCGGCGCTGTCCATGATACTGTAATTCTCACAGCATCTGTAAGAAGAAACGGCCGCTCCCTTGCCCAAATCGCAAAAGACGAAATCGGCCCAGTTGCCGGCATTACCGCAGCCCTTGCCATTTTGTTCATTATAATCGTTGCCTTGGCAGGGCTTGGCCTTACTGTTGTGAATGCGCTCACCCACAGCGCATGGGGGACATTTACAATCACCGCCACAATACCGATTGCCCTCTTTATGGGCATATACCTCTATAAAATAAGACACGGCAAGGTTGCGGAGGTAAGTATAATCGGCGTTGTATTGCTTCTGCTTGCTGTAATACTTGGAAGATACATCATCCCCGGCTCAGGCCTTGAGCCATATTTCAATCTTAACAGAAACACACTGGTAATTCTCATGGCAATATACGGATTTGTGGCATCTGTCCTGCCTGTGTGGCTGCTCCTCTGTCCCCGTGACTATCTCTCAACATACATGAAGATAGGCACTGTAATAATCCTTGCCTTGGGTGTAATATTTATTGCTCCTGATGTCCAGATGCCGGCTGTAACAAAATTCATTGACGGCGGCGGACCTATAATCCCGGGGAGCGTTTTCCCGTTCATGTTCATAACCATTGCCTGCGGCGCAGTATCGGGATTCCATTCACTCATAGCATCAGGCACAACGCCGAAGATGATACAGAGCGAAAGCGAGATAAGGATGATAGGCTTTGGCGCAATGCTTGCTGAAGGCTTTGTTGCAGTCATTGCCATAATAGCAGCAACCATACTCATACCCGGCGACTACTTTGCAATAAACACAAAACTGTCATTTGAGCAGCTTGCCCAGCTTGGTTTCCCGGTAAGTAAGATTCAGGAACTATCTCAAGCTGTTGGCGTTGATGTTGCAGGAAGACCGGGTGGAGCAGTCTCACTTGCTGTGGGAATGGCGTATATATTCTCAAGCCTGCCTGGAATGAAAACCCTCATGCCATACTGGTATAATTTTGCCCTCATGTTTGAGGCGTTATTTATATTGACAACAGTTGACACGGGCACACGGGTTGCGAGATTTATTTTGCAGGAAATTGGCGGATATTTATATAAGCCTCTTGCAAGGACAAACTGGATGCCCGGGACAATCATGAGCAGTTTTCTTGTAGTGGGCGCATGGGGCTATTTAATACACTCAGGAAATATATCCACCATCTGGCCCATGTTCGGCGTGGCAAATCAATTGCTGGCAGCCATTGCCTTCTGCGTTGGAACAACGGTAATTATAAAAATGGGAAGACTTAAATATGCGTGGGTAACTTTTTTGCCAATGCTTTTCATGTTTATCACCACATTAACAGCTTCATGGGAACTCTCATGGATATTCCTTGACAAGGCCTCAAATGCCGCATTACCCGGCGATATATTTGTCTTTAAACTTGACGCGGCGCTTGTTGCCGCTATGGCCGCTCTATCAGTAGTTACTGTTGCCGACTCTGTTTATAAATGGTACGGCTATCTCATAGGCAAGCGGGAGATTATAACAAGCGAGGTGATTGAATGGGCAGAGGATATGGAGGTAAGGTAGCATCGGGGGGATGGGGTAATTGCGGGTTAATTCGGATTTATGTTGTTATGTATAAAAAGCTTTCTATACTCTCCATATCCTTCTTTTTCCAAATCCTCTTTTGGGATGAATCTCAGGGCGGCGGAATTAATGCAATATCTTAAACCCGTGGGCTTCGGGCCATCATCAAATATATGCCCCAGATGAGAGTCGGCGCGTCTGCTTCTTACTTCGGTGCGCACTGTAAAGAAACCGCTGTCTTCTTTCTCTGCGATGTTCTCAGGCTCAAGGGGTTTTGTAAAGCTCGGCCATCCTGTGCCGGAATCATATTTATCATTAGAGGCAAAGAGCGGCTCTCCTGAAACTATGTCAACATATATACCTTCTCTCTTGTTGTCCCAGTATTCATTTTGAAACGGCTTTTCAGTGCCGCTTTTTTGCGTTACCTCATACTGCAATGGGGTTAATATTTTTTTAAGCTCTTCGTCAGCAGGTTTTTGGTATTCATCTTCTTTCTTTCCCCATACCTTTTTGATAAACTGATCGCGGCCTGACCTTGACCTGTAGTATTTGTACCTTAACGGGTTTTTCTTATGATAATCCTGATGATACTCTTCGGCTTTATAGAAGGTTTTTAATTTGACTATCTCTGTTGCTATCGGTTTATCAAAGAGTCCTGATTTTGCCAATTTCTCCTTAGAGGCTTCAGCAAGACGTCTCTGCTCGTCGTTATGGTAGAAGATGGCTGACTTATACTGATACCCCCGGTCAACAAAAGAACCCTCTGCATCTGTGGGGTCAATCTGCTTCCAGAATACATCAAGGAGTTCCTGATAGGTTATCTTAGCCGGGTCGTAAATTATCTGAATTGTTTCAAGATGGCCGGTAGAGCCGGAAGATACTTCCTCGTAGGTGGGGCTTTCATTATCTCCGCCTGTATACCCGGATACGACATCAACAACTCCGTCAAGTTTTTCAAATGGAGGTTCCATGCACCAGAAACATCCTCCGGCAAAGGTTGCCTTTTCAAGATTTTTAGCCTCACTTTTCATAGAAGCCCCCTCAGTCTTATCCTCTTTTCCAATCTTTGAACAGCCGTTCGCTATCATAATTGATAATAAAGCAAAGATTGTCAATGTTGTCCATCTCATATTTATTGCTCCTTTGTCTCTAATATCACCTGTGCAATGCAGTAATCACCGTCATGGGAAAGGGTTAAATGAGTTCGGAGTTCCGAGTTCTGAATTGGAGATTTTGAGTTCAATAATATGTAAGGCCTGCCATCACTGTTGTTTGTTACCTCTATCTCTTTAGATCCAACTCCGCGCCCGAAGGCCTTTATAAATGCCTCTTTGGCTGCAAAGCGCACTGCAAGGTGCTGTTCAGAAAATCTTCTGTTTTCGCAGTATGCTAACTCGCCTTTAGTAAATATTCTTTTTTTAAGTTTATCTCCCCATCTTTCAACCGCCTTTTTGAACTTAGGGATATGCACAATGTCTATGCCTATATTGTAAATCATACTATTTTACAAGCTCCCTCATCTCCCTAACTGCCCTCTCTATGCCAACAAATATGCCTCTTGCTATTATGCTGAAGCCAATGGCAAACTCTTCAATCTCTTTTATCTCTGCAACCCTCTTTATGTTGTAATAATCAAGGCCGTGGCCTGCATGAACAGCCATGCCGAGTTTTGACGCAAGAAGGGCTGTATTATATATCCGCTCCAGTTCTTTATCTTTTTTCAATACCCCATCTTGCGTATTACAATACTTCCCTGTATGTATTTCTATGCCATTTGTGTCCATTCTGTGACTGGCCTTTACCTGCTCCGGCTCAGGGTCAATAAAAAGATTTACCCTGATTCCGGCTTCTTTAAGGGTAGCGATAAACTTTTTGAGGTAATCCTTCTGGGTTCTTACATCCAGACCGCCTTCTGTTGTCAGCTCCTGCCGCCTTTCCGGCACAAGTGTAACCATATCCGGTTTCAGCTCAAGGGCAATCTTCATCATCTCCTGCGTTCCAGCCATTTCCAGATTAAGTTTGGTCTTAACCGTCTTCCTCAGGATGATTGCGTCCCTATCCTGAATATGCCTTCTGTCCTCACGGAGATGAATGGTTATACCATCTGCGCCGCCAAGTTCCGCAAGGCTTGCTGCTGTTACCGGGTCAGGCTCTTTGGCGCATCTTGCCTGTCTTACTGTTGCAACATGGTCTATATTTACAGATAACCTTGCCATCAGCCGAGCTCCTTTTCTATTGCATCGGCAATATATTTTGCCATTGTTTTTATCTCTTTTATATCTTTTCCTTCCAGCATAACCCGCGCAAGAGGTTCTGTGCCGGAATATCTGACAGATAATCTTCCATTTCCGTTCAATTTGTTTTCTATCTCTTTTATCCTTTTGGCAATTTGAGGGTTTTTTGTAAGATCTTTTTTCTCTTTTACCTTTACATTTATCAAAACCTGCGGATATGTCCGCATAACAGCGGCAAGTTCTGAAAGCCTTTTATTCTCCTTTACCATTACAGCCAGAGCCTGCAGGGCAGAGATGATTCCGTCTCCGGTTGTAGTATGATCCATAAATATTATATGGCCTGACTGTTCGCCGCCAAGGTTATACCCGCCTTTCAACATCTCCTCGGTTACATACCTGTCCCCAACCTTTGTTCTGATTATCCTCCCCCCCGCCTTTTTTACAGCCTCTTCAATGCCCATATTGCTCATAATGGTTGTCACAAGTGTTTTATTTTTCAATGTGCCTTGTTTCAGCATCCTTGCTGCCGCTATTGCCATAAGATAGTCTCCATCCAGAACCCTGCCTTTTTCATCTATCAAAATAACCCTGTCTCCGTCGCCATCCAGCGCAATCCCGATATCAGCTTTTTTTTCTTTAACCAATTTTGCGACAGCCTCTGGATAGAGAGAGCCGCATCTGTCATTTATGTTTTCACCGTTTGGTTTGACGCCGATTGGAAAAACCTCTGCGCCAAGCTCATAAAAGACCTCTGGAGCAACCTTGTATGCTGCGCCGTTGGCGCAGTCAACCGCTATCTTCAAACCGTCCAACGTTAATTCCTTTGGAAATGTGTTTTTTGCGAACACAACATATCTGCCTATTGCATCGTCAATCCTGTATGCCTTTCCAATATCACTTGCAGTCGGCCTGTGAGACGGCTCATTATTTTTAAATATAAAATCCTCTATCTCTTTCTCAAGTTTATCCGGCAGTTTAAAACCATCCCTTGAAAAAAATTTTATGCCGTTGTCCTGATACGGGTTGTGGGACGCTGAAATCACAACCCCTGCGTCCGCCCTCATGCTGGAGGTAATAAAGGCGATGCCCGGCGTCGGAAGCGGGCCGACAAGCATTACATCAACGCCCATGGAGCATATGCCTGCAACCATTGCATTTTCAAGCATATAGCCGGAAAGTCTTGTATCTTTGCCGATTACAATCTTATGTCTTCGCGGCTCTTTCTTGAATACATACGCAATTGCCCTTCCAATCTGCATGGCAATTTCAGCGGTCATTGGATAGATATTGGCAACACCTCTGACACCATCGGTTCCAAACAGTTTTCTCATAGTCATTTCCCTTTCCGCATTCTTGCTACTGACACCTTTACCTTTACAACATCAGGTTCCGCCTTTTTTAATTCCGTATCAGCAAGCTGGATATGCAGCATAGTGGTTTTATCTGCCTTTATTCCGGTTATATCCATTTGGTCGGTATATATTTCATTTATATCTTTTAACTCCGACTGTGTCCCGAATAAGACAACCGAATCAGGCTCAATAGAAATATCTTTCACATTAAAACCGCCTGCTGTGCTTCCGGACAGCTTTACCTTTACAGGGACAAGTTTGGTGACAACGGTTTCCAGATGAATCAGTATAGATGATGGATTCGCCTTTATAATCTCTGCGCCCTTTGGGGTCTTTACATCCCTTGAGGCAACTATAAAATTGTTAATGCCCTGTTTAGCCGTAGAAAGGTCA
>JBBTFC010000012.1:0-5856 GCA_038042015.1 Deltaproteobacteria bacterium | reverse complement strand
TTGAAAAAGATAATATTCATAGAGCCAAAACCGCCGGATTTTCATATATTCAGCAAGATGCCTCTGCCAAGGCTTGGCACCGTTCTTCTTGGAACAGTGCTTAAGGAAAAGGGATACGATGTCAGGAGTTATGTAGAGGCAGTCGGGGAATTAGATCTGGAGGATGTGCTTACAGCGGACGCTGTCGGCATATCAACGATTACATCTACATCTTCACGGGCATACGAGATAGCAAGAATTGTGAAAAAGGCAGGGATACCTGTTTTTATGGGAGGAGCTCATGTCACATATATGCCTGACGAGGCGCTGGAGGTATGCGATTATGTGCTGCGCGGAGAGGCAGATGAGACTATAGTAGATTTTATAAAGGCGCTTGAAACAGGCATGGGATTTGAGGCTATTACAGGACTTTCTTACAAAAAAAATGGAGAGACAATTCACAATAAGGCAACCAGCTATTGCAAGGACATGGACAAGTTTCCATATCCGGACTTTTCAATAGTCAAAGGCCTTGAAAAAAAGGCATACAAAAAGTTATCGATAACGCCGGTAATGACATCCAGAGGATGTCCCTACGATTGTAGTTTTTGTTCTGTAACAGGGATGTTCGGCCAGCAATATAGGTTCAGGAGCAAAGAAAAGATAATAGAAGAACTCCAACTTAACAAAGATAACGGTGGGAAATGGGTCTTCTTTTATGATGATAATTTTTCGGCTGACAAAAAAAGGACAAAGGAACTCTTAAGGCTTATGATAGAAAAGGGCCTGACCCCAAAATGGACTGCCCAGGTCCGGGTTGATGTTGCAAAAGACCCTGAACTTCTTGACCTTATGAAAAGGTCAAACTGTCATACTGTTTATATAGGTTTTGAATCTGTAAACCCGGAGACATTAAAGGCGTATAACAAAAAGCAGTCTGTTGAGGATATTAAAGCCTGTATAAAAAAACTCCATGACCACGGTATCCGCATCCATGGGATGTTTGTATTTGGTTCAGATAATGATACAGTTGAAACTATACAGCAGACTGTTTCTTTTGCAAAAAAGAACGACATTGAGTCTGTTCAATTCATGATACTTACACCGCTGCCGGGCACCGGCTTTTTCCGTGAAATGGAAAAACAGAACAGATTTATAACAAAGGACTGGAGCTTATATGATGCGCACCATGCTGTGTTTGAGCCTAAGAAGATGACATACCATGAGCTTCAGGCTGAAACCGTTAAGGCAACCGCCAGATTTTACTCCATAGGTCAGATAATAAAAAGGGCCGTCAAACTGCACATGTTCAATGTGTCAATTAAGATATATGGTAGAAACCTTACAAAAAAATGGGCAAAGAAGAACGAATATTTTCTTGAATATACCAAGGCCATTACTGAAAAGGGCAAACAGATAGAACTGGCCGCTAAAAATACGGCAGAGGACATAAAGGAAAGGTTCAGGCAGCTTGAAATAAGCGGTGTACTGGCAAGGTTAAATACAGCAAAAACAAATTTGAAGTGGTAATGATATGAAAAAAATGCAAAATACTCCGACATTCAGCAGCCCATCTCCAAAATACAGTGGCCAGTGGTCAGTGGTCAGAAAAGGTCTAATGAGGTTGGTTTTGTTTTTACTGGTCACTGGTCACTGGTCACTGGTCACTGCTTCTCCTGCCTTCGCCATTGAAGGCGGTATAACTGCCGACCCTTCACAGGGTAAAGCTATTCTTGCAACACTCCTGGAAAAGCAGGAAGAAGAGAACAATAGCGGGCAGGATGCAGTTCCCGATGAGGAGCAGTATCTTCAAAGGCTTGATGATTTGACTGCTGAAACTCCAGACGATGAGATAGAAGAAGAAATAACCTATGATGTGCCTGTTGTTGTAAATGATAAGGTTGAGTTCTTCATAAAGTATTTTCAAACACGCGGTAGAAAATATTTTGAAAAGTGGCTTGCCAGGTCTGCGATGTATCTTCCTATGCTTAAGGATATATTCGTGCAAAACGGTCTTCCTGAAGATCTGGCCTATCTTGCCCTAATAGAGAGCGGCTTTAACCCCAATGCCAAGTCAAGGGCAAGGGCTGTGGGGATGTGGCAGTTTATGAAATGGACAGGGAAGAAATATGGTCTGAAGGCAGACTTGTGGGTAGATGAAAGAAAAGATCCGGAAAAGGCCACATGGGCTGCCGCAAAATATCTCAAAGACCTATACGGCATATTTAATTCCTGGCACCTTGCGGCAGCAAGTTATAATGCAGGAGAAGGCCGCATCATGCGGGCTGTGAAAAAACATAAGACGGATGATTTCTGGATTATTGCAAAACAGAAGAAGACATTAAAGAGGGAAACAAGGGATTATATACCAAAATATATCGCTGCCATGATTATTGCCAAAGAACCCGCAAAATATGGCTTTACAGACATGGAATATCAACCCCGGATTGCTTACGATAAGATTATCATTCCAGGTGCAACAGATTTAAGGGTTATTGCAAATGCGTGTGAGTGCCCTGTTGAAGACATAAAGGAACTGAACCCGGAGCTTTTAAAATGGTTTACCCCCCCGAACTACCCGGAATATGAGATAAAATTGCCAAAGGAAAAGGCCGGGATATTTCAGGCAAATTTTGCAGCAATCCCTCCGCAGGAACGGCTTAACTTTTTAGTGTATATGGTAAAAAAAGGCGACACCCTTTCGCTTATAGCAAGAAAATACGGCACATCCATTGATTCTATCCTGTATCTGAACAAACTAAAAAGCGCAAAACATGTGAAGGTTGGCATAGAGATAGTGATTCCTGTAAGGCCTAAAAAGATGGCCGCTCCGGGAACTGCCTCATCCAATCCAAGGGGCTAACTGTCGTAAGACCGCATCAAATTCCTAATTTCTAATTCTAAATCCTATGATTTCAGTTGAAGCAGCCCTTGAAATAATCTTAAGCGAGATAAAACCCCTTGGCATGGAGAGGATAAATATACTCTCATCACTCGGAAGGGTTTTGGGCGAGGATATATTTGCGTCTACAGACAATCCACCGTGGGATAATTCTGCAATGGACGGTTATGCCTTAAGGGCAATTGACACAAAAACGGCATCAAAGGACAAACCTATAACTCTTAAAGTTATAGAAGACCTGCCGGCAGGTTACACGGCAAAAAAGACTATTAAAAAAGGCGAGGCAATAAGGATAATGACAGGGGCGCCTATGCCAAGGGGCGCTGACGCAGTGCTGATGGTGGAGGAAACAGAGGCAGTTGTCAGTGGTCAGCGGTCAGTAGCCAGAAATCAGAAGTCAGAAGTAAAAATATTTAGAGAAGCAAGGCTTGGGGACAATATAAGAAAGGCAGGAGAGGATTTCAGGAAAGGCGATCTTGTTTTAACAAAGGGCGTAAGTATACGGCCTGCTGAAATAGGTATGCTTGCAGCAGTTGGCAAGCCTATTGTCTATGTGCATCAAAGGCCAAAGGTTGCTGTGCTTTCAACAGGGGATGAACTGGTTGAGATAGATGAAACGCCGACAGACGGCAAGATAAGAAACAGCAACAGCTATGCTATTGCCGCTCAGGTAAGGGCATGCGGCGCGATTCCTGTTCAGCTTGGCATAGCCAGAGACAATAAAAAAAACCTTCGGGAAAAACTTGAGGCTGGACTGACAGCAGACTGCATTGTATCATCCGGCGGCGTTTCTGTCGGAGATTTTGATTTTGTAAAGGATGTTCTAAAGGAAATGGGTTCTGAGATGAGATTCTGGAAGGTGGCAATGAAGCCCGGTAAACCCCTTGCGTTTGGCGTTATCGGAGGCAAACCTGCGTTCGGCCTGCCGGGAAATCCTATTTCATCAATGGTTGCATTTGAGCAGTTTGCAATGCCTGCTATTTTAAAGATGATGGGGAAAAAGGATGTTTTTAAGAGGGTATTTTATGCGCTGCTTACCAAACCGATAAAGAAAAAAACAGGGAGAGTGCATTTTGTAAGGGGAGTGCTTGAGCAAAAGAATGGCAAATTTTATGCTACGCCTCTGGAAGGCCAGGGTTCCGGCATATTGAGCAGTATGGTAAAGGCCAATTGCCTTATCGTTCTTCCAGAGGATATAAGTGATGCAGATAAGGATAGCAAGGTTAAGGTTCAAATGCTTGGCCAGAGTTTTTTATATCAGGACAGGCATGGATATTAAAGACAGTGAGAAGTTAAGGAGCAAGGCGACATGTTTAAGACTGTAGAATGGAAAAACAACAGCATTGTAATGATAGACCAGAGGCTTTTGCCAAACGAAGAGGTCTACAGGACATATACAGACTACCTTGATGTGGCAGAGGCCATACGGGAGATGGTTGTAAGGGGCGCGCCTGCAATCGGCGTTGCAGCGGCAATGGGCGTTGCGCTGGGCGCATCTCAGATAAATGCTAAAGGGCGCAATGGATTTGTAAAAGAGTTTGAAAAGATTTGCAAGGTCATGGCCTCCACCCGTCCGACAGCAGTAAACCTTTTCTGGGCAATTGACAGGATGAAGAGGGTTGTAAAGGCAAATACAGGGGTGTCTCCGGATGAGCTTAAGGAAAGACTTGTTCATGAGGCAAAAGAGATTCATGATGAGGATATTGAGATAAATAAAAAGATGGGCAGGCATGGAAGCAAGCTCATAAAAAATAAGGCAACTGTGCTTACACACTGCAATGCAGGAGCGCTTGCAACCGCCGGCTATGGCACAGCCCTTGGCGTAATAAGGGCAGCAATTGAAGATGGGAAAAAGATAAAGGTTTTTGCGGACGAGACAAGGCCGTTTTTGCAGGGCTCAAGGCTCACAGCGTGGGAGCTTATGAAAGACGGCATAGATACCACGCTTATAACTGATAATATGGCAGGCTATATGATGAAAAAAGGATTGATAGATTTGGTAATTGTTGGCGCTGACAGGATTGCCGCAAATGGCGATGTGGCTAATAAGATAGGGACATATTCTGTTGCGGTTCTTGCAAAGGAGCACAAGATACCTTTTTATGTTGCTGCCCCCATATCCACTATAGATTTAAACATAAAACATGGAGATAAGATTCCGATTGAGGAAAGGGATATAAGAGAGGTTACACATATAAAAGACACTCCCATTGCCCCTAAGAATATAAAGGTAAAAAATCCTGCCTTTGATGTAACTCCCAACAGGCTAATCACAGCCATCATCACAGAAAATGGCGTCGCTAAAAAATCGTTTGAAAAGAGTTTGAGAAAGATGGTCAAGGCCGGCAAGATTTCCTAAGAGAACATCAGCGATCATCTAATATAATTATTTAATTGACTATACGTTCAGTTTCAATATATAGTAAAGAAACAGATTCAACGATCTAAGAAAGAATATTAAATCAAAAACTATCTGGAGGGTAAACATGAGTCCTATCAAAAAAGCAGTTTCAACCAAGAAACAAAGAACTTCGGTAAAAAAGGCTGCTACCAAGAAGAAGGAGTCAACCCACAAAGATTATGTCTGTGGTACTTGTGGACGAGTATCTGCTTCAAGTGGACATTTATGTGCTCCAATCAAAACCGACAAAGCCATTTCATGCGAATATTGCGGAAAGGTCGTAAGTAATCCCAGACATATTTGTAAACCTAAGGCAATTGAGCTAGAATATCAATGTGGAATGTGCGGCCGCGCTGCTACTGTAAAAGAAGAGCTTTGTATGCCAAAAAAGATATAGGGGAAAAGTCTTGGTATTCTCTCCTGTCCCCTTCAGTCCCTGTAAATTTATAGTTTGTAGGTTGGGCTGAGGTGCGAAGCCCAACATCAATTTATTCATAGCCAACGCTCTCATCCAGTTTAATCTCCTCATTTCTGCCCCAATCTTCCTTGTATATCCCTGTTTTTAAATAACGTT
>JBBTFC010000011.1:1454-10376 GCA_038042015.1 Deltaproteobacteria bacterium | reverse complement strand
GGTCAGCAGTGAGCCCCTCATAGTCTGCCCCCAATCCCCTGTTCACGCCTCCGGCGCAGGGTGTAAGACCATCTGTTGTGCCGCCGCCGTGCTTGGTGTTTATAAATGCGCCGCCTGTGGCAAAGGCATTGGGGACAGATTTAAAATCTGTCCCCAGATAAAACCATCCTGTTATGGCAAATGCCAGAGATACAGCGGAAAGGAGTAAAAACCTTTTCATGTCTATAATACCCCCTTCACATAAAGTTAAGAGTCAACAGTCAAAAGTTAAATCAGATGAACCTGCCGCATATTGCCCATCAGTCCGCCTGATATGGTTCTAATATTAACAAAATCATATTTGTTTGTCAAGATAAAGCAACTTTCTACGGCAGGCGGTTTGGCAGCTCAGGAGGCAGTCAACTACGCGCAACAGACCTTGTTTTTTCCCGCTTGTTTTGCCTTATATAGCGCCTCATCGGCCTTTTGAATAAGCCCTTCTTCATTAGACGCATCGTCCGGAAAGGATGCTATTCCCATACTTATGGTAACAGAGACGGGTATCGCTTTATTTATCTCAGGTCTGCAAAACTTTTCCACATCCTTGCGCATCCTCTCCGCCAGGATAGAAGCGTCCTGTTTATTGTTTTCCGGAGATATAATGACGAATTCTTCTCCGCCGTACCGCGCAACAGTGTCTGTGTTTCTCACATTCTTTTTAAATATTTCCGACATGAAAGAAAGGAGAAAATTTCCCTGCAGGTGGCCGTGGGCATCATTGAATTTTTTAAAATTATCAATATCCATAATAATGAGGGACAATGGATTGCCGTATCTCGCTGCCCGGTAAACCTCGTTGGAAAGGGTATTGAAAAAATGCCGGTAATTGTAAAGCTGCGTCAATTCGTCGGTAATGGCAAGATATTCCACCCTTTCCAGAAGATACATCTTTTCTATGGCAATGGTGGCCTGAGTGGCAAGGAGATTTAAGATGGCAATCTCCCTGTGCTTAAATTCTCTCGGTTGATAATCGTCAAGATAGAGGATACCCAGTATCTTATTATGAATCTTTAAAGGCGCAGCGATAAGAGATTTGACGCCTTCCTCAATGAGAATGGGGTTGATATTCTTTGGGTCTATTTTTGAGATATCCGGGATGATGGTAGGGGTATTGCTGTTTAATATATTGGCGGTAAAGCCGTTTTTTCTCAGAGGCCATACCGAAGACCTGGATATAAAATTCTGGCTGAACCCCTTTGCCATAACCATCTTCAATATGGAGCTCTTTTCATCAAAGATGGCAATGCTTCCGGCCTGTATTCCGGTTAAGTCTATTGCGCTGTTAAGTATTATATCAAAGACCCTCTGAGACCTTTCCGCAGACGCCAGTTCAATGCCGATTTTATAAAGCGCCTCGTACTCTTTAAGACTTGTCTTTAATTCTTCCGCCATTCTAACTCTTTCCGTTACCAGGTCCCAGACAATCCTTGAACAGGCGCCGCCCAGAATCTCTATATGCACAGGAAGATTGTTTCTTAAAAAATCGGATACCTCCTCTTTATTCCTTGTTACATCAATGACCACATCAAAATCCTTTTTTTCTATGGAAGCTTCCAAGTCAGTGGATACAGGTATGCCCAAATTCTTCGCCATCTGCATGGCAGGCGCATCTTTATCCCTGTCAACCAACCCGACTATCTTTATGTCATGATTTTCCAAAAGGATGGGTAGTATTGCTGAGCCGCCTCTCCCGCCGCCTATAATGATAACCCTTGTCAAACCGCTTTCCTCCGCTAATCCCGCATGAGCGGGACCGCATATTGTAAGAATGCCTTATTATACATCATCTGCTATTGTCAATGCAAAAACTTTTGATTGTGTAAATCAACTTTTGATATTGTCCCTTGCTTTCCGCATTATTTGGCTTGAAACTTAAAACATAAATCTTTATAGTATATCCATGGGCTATGCGCCAGATATAGACAGAAAAGCTCCAAAAGACATATCAACCATTCAGGCCGAACTCCTTAAGGAAACAGTTTCCTATCTTTATAAAAATTCCCCGTTTTACAGAAAGAGGCTTGTCTGCCCGCCGGATATAAATGGCATAGAGGACATCAGCAGGCTTCCCCTGACAACAAAGGAAGACCTTCAGAGAGATAACTGGGGTTTTTTATGCGTGTCTAAGAACATCCTGGCGGAGATTGTGGCAACCACAGGCACAACAGGCGCTCATGTGTTCATAGGGCTGACTAAAAAAGACATGGAGAGACTTGCAGAGAATGAAAAGAGGTGCTTTTCCTACATAGGAGCTGCACCGGACGATCTTTTTCTTTTGTCAGTTACTATGGACAACCTGTTCATTGCAGGAATGGCATACTATTCAGGGCTTCAGAGACTTGGGGCAGGGGTTATCCGCATGGGGCCGCACAGCCCAAAGAGACAGTTGGAATTGATACAGAGCCTTAAGCCCACCGGCATTGTGGCAGTGCCGTCTTTCATAATTGCCATATACAAACAGGCTGAAAAAGACAATATAAATCTGGAAGAATCAAGCCTCAAAAAGATTGTCCTCATAGGCGAGGCCATAAGGAATCCGGATTTTTCTTCCAATATTCTGGGAAAAATGGTAGAAAAGGCAAGTTCTGTTGAATCGTTTTCAACTTACGGCATTACTGAGGCGCAGGTTGCATTTTGTGAATGCCAGGAGCATAAGGGGCTGCACTCCCACCCTGACCTTGTTTATCCTGAAATAGTGGATGACAACGGCAATGTTTTGAAGGACTGGGAAACAGGGGAGCTTGTTGTAACCACATTCCAGATAGAGGGTATGCCGCTTTTAAGATACAGGACAGGCGACATAACATTTAAGATAACAGAGAGATGTGATTGCGGAAGGACATCCGCAAGAATTGGTCCAATCATTGGAAGAAAGGCGCAAAAGTTAAAGATAAAAGGGACCACAGTCTATCCAAAGGCCATAGAGAACGCCTTGCTGGAGATAGATGGTATTGAGAATTATGTGATTGAGGCATATACAGGGGATGACCAGGCAGACCATGTTATCGTAAAGGTGGGCATAAGTCAGGGGTTAGGGGTCAGGGGTCAGGGGTCAGAAGGTAAAAGTCAAAAGCTAAAACTCGCTGTTTGTGAAAATATTAAGGCAAAGGTCAGGGTTACGCCGCATATTGAGATTATGCTGCCGCAGGAAGTGGAAAAGATTTTATACGAGGGCAACAGGAGAAAACCAATGACGTTTATAGACAAAAGGGGAAAGACATGACGTTAAATTATGAAACCATCCACGGCCTGGATTTTACAAACGAGGAGATAGCTGCCTGCCTCGTGCGGGGAGGGCTTTTATCCCTTGAACTTGAGTTCAGCAAGAGATGCAATCTTAAATGTATATACTGCTATGCAAGCGCAGGCAGCGCGCTGGATAACGAGCTGGAACTGCCGGAGATAAAGGGAGTCATAGACCAGGCTCAGGAACTGGGCGCAAGAAAGATAATACTCCTTGGCGGAGGGGAGCCTCTAATGTATGAAGGGTTGGAGCAGGTTGTGGAATATATCCATTCAAAGGGGCTTAAGCAGAGCATGTTTACAAACGGCATGCTCCTCACAGAAGACCTTGCCTGTTTCCTGTTCAGGCATGATGTGTCTGTGGTAATAAAGAACAACAGCAACATCCCCGAGGTTCAGGATGCGCTGGCAGGGGTTAAGGGCGCGTACAACAAGATAAGGCAGGGGCTTGAATATCTGCTGATAGCCGGCTATCCGAGCGGGGAATGTCAGCTTGGCATCCAGACCATAATCTGCCGCCAGAATATTAAAGAGATCCCCGACATGTGGATATGGGCGCGTGAGCGGGGCATAATACCCTATTTTGAGATACTCACCACGCAGGGGAGGGCAAAGGAGCGCCGCGAGCTTCAGGTTTCAGTTAATGAGGTAAAGGATGTGTTTGAAAAGTTAGAGAAGATAGACGAAACGAGGTTCGGCAACAAATGGAGCCCCCATCCCACTATCGCGTCGTTTACATGCAAGAGGCATCTCTATTCATGCCTTATAAACTCGCAGGGATATATCCAGCCTTGCACAGGTATTGATATGCCTGTCGGCAATGTAAAGACAGAAAGGCTTGCCGATATCCTAAAGAGAAGCCCTGTAATACAGAAGCTCAGAAGTATATACGCGAATATTGAGGGCGAATGCAAGGGCTGCGAATTTGCCTTTGATTGTTACGGCTGCAGGGGAAATGCGTATCAGACCACCGGCAATTACCTTGCCTCTGACCCCGCATGTTGGCTGAACAAGAAAGTAAAGAAGGGGGAGAAGAAAGCAGATATGCCTGAATCACAGAATGCAGGCGCTATGCGGGAATACGGCGCTGTTTCATGCAAGGAAGGGTAGTTGCAAATACTCCTCATATCTGCCAACAGAGAAAAGACCCCATATCCTGTATCGCCCATCGGGCTTGCCTATGTTGCGTCAGCCCTTATCAGGGACGGTCACGATGTGGAGATACTTGATCTTTGTTTTGCGGAAGATATTATTTCAAGCCTGAAACAAACCATCTCAAAAAAGAAACCTGACATCATCGGCCTTTCCATCAGGAACATAGACAATCTCACATATCCAAAGAGCGTTTTTTATCTCCCTTATATAAAGTCTGTAGTTGATGAAATTAAACAAATGGCTATCCCCGTTGTGATGGGAGGCTCTGGTTTTTCTCTTTTCCCTGAGGGTGTTTTAAGATACACAGGGCTTGAATTCGGCATAGCCGGGGAAGGTGAGAATGCCTTTTGCGAGTTTGTAAAAAGACGGGAAGGAAAGAAGGGGGTTTATGATATCCCTAACCTTGCATATCTAAAAGGTGGCAGATTCTTTCAGAACCCGATAACTTTTGCAAACGGCTTTTCAAAACCAGCCAGACTGCTTCTGTATAATGAAAAATATTTTCAATTTGGCGGAATGGCAAATGTCCAGACCAAGAGGGGATGCCCGTTTAAATGCGTTTACTGCACATATCCGTATCTGGACGGGAACCGCATAAGATGCAGGGATGCGGGAGATATAACGGATGAAGTGGAGGAACTGGCAGATAGATACGGCATTGATTATGTGTTTTTTGTTGACGATATATTCAACCAGCCTGTTGGTCATGCAATGGACATTTGCAGGGGTATTATAAAAAGGGGATTGAAGATAAACTGGACATGCTTTGCAACGCCAAAGGGTATGACACCGGAACTCCTCGGCCTTATGAAAGACGCCGGATGCATGGGCGTTGAGTTCGGCACTGACGCTGCAAGCGAAGAGACACTTCGGGGGATGGGGAAGTCATTTACCCTTGATGATGTGAGAAAGGTATCCGGCATGTGCGATGACGCAGGGATAGAGGCAGCGCATTATCTTATACTCGGCGGCCCTGGCGAGACAGAGGAGACACTGAAAGAGACGTTTACGCTCATGGACGAGATTAACCCCAGGGCTGTAATTGCCATGACAGGCGTAAGGATATATCCAAATACAGAGCTTGAAAAGATGAGCATTGCGCAAGGGGTTATAAAAAATGGCGAGGATATACTTAAGCCCCGTTTTTACATCTCCCCTGCAATAGGCGGGGAAAGGCTTTTATCCAAAGTCAAAGACTATGCCCTCAGCCGGCCAAACTGGATTGTCCCTGGCCTGGATATAAGAAATTCAGAAGAGCAAATGGCTGTCTTAAGAAAATTTGGCAATAGGGGGCCTTTGTGGAATATGCTAAAGAAGAGAAAGAAAGAGGACTGATTATGAAAAAACTTGTTATTTGCTTTTCTTTTTTAGCAATGTTTTATGCAGGCCTTTCTCAGGCCGCAAACATTGACCCATCTTTTAAATTCTCCACCATAGAGACAGGGCATTTCTCCATCCACTTCCATCAGGGTCTTGAGGATGTGGCGCAGAAGGCAGCGCTCATTGCGGAAAGGGCGCACGACACACTCGTCCAAGAGTTTAAATGGGCGCCGAGGGAAAAGACCCAGATGGTTCTTATAGATGATTCGGATTTTACAAACGGCTGGGCCAGTGTGCTTCCATATAATACGATTTATATACAGGTTGCGCCTCCATCCATAGACATGACTATCGGAGAATACGCGGACTGGCTTGAGATACTCATCATCCATGAATACAGCCATATACTCACAATGGATCCTGCGCGGGGCTATTCAGATGTAATGCGCAGCATATTCGGCAAGCCCATCCCCGGCGGCGACATCCTTTCACTTCTCATGTTCATTGCCGCAGGGCCCCCAAATGTATTCCTGCCGCGATGGTGGCACGAGGGCATGGCGACATGGTCTGAAACAGAGCATACAGTGATGGGCAGGGGCAGGAGCACATTTTATGAAATGATACTCAGGATGGCAGTTTTGGAAAATAACATCCCTACAGTGGATAAGATAAACGGAGAGCCGCCCTACTGGCCTGACGGGCACATGCCTTATATATTCGGCTTGAGGCTTCAGAAATACATTGCCGATAAATACGGCAAGGAGGCGCTTGGGAAGTTGAACATCGCCCATGCCGGAAGGTTCCCGTATTTTTTAAATGGCGCGGCGCAAAATTTATTTGGCAGAGAGAACTATGTTTCTCTTTACCGCGAGATGATAGAAGACCTAAAACGAGAAGAGAAGGAACAGGCAGAGATATTGAAGCAGACACCTTTAACAACCTTTAGGACAGTCAATATATACGGAGAGCTTCTTACAAATCCAAGATATTCACCTGATGGCAGCATGCTGGTTTTTAACAAGCGCGACCCCCACGGGCACGAGGCAATAATGATAGCGGACAGGGATGGCGGAGGTGCGAGAGAACTTGTAAGGAGGGTTTTTTCAGACCACAACATCTCATGGTCTCCTGACAGCAGTTCCATATATTTCAGTCAGGGAGAGGTGAATAACGGGTTTAACATATACCAGGATTTATACTCTTACGATATAAAGAATGAAAAACTAAGAAGACTTACCAGCGGTTTACGCATAAAGGAGCCGGATGTATCGCCTGATGGCAAGAGGTTTGCGGTTGTTGTAAGCAGCAGAGGCAATCAGAACCTTGCCTTGCTTGTCTTTGAAGACAATGAGCCAAAGCTGGAGATAATCAAATCCCCCTTTAAGTCCCCCTTTGTTAAAGGGGGGGAGGGGAGATTGCGTGTTTCCGGGCCAAGATGGTCTCCTGACGGCAAACTCATTGTCTATTCTGTAACTGACAATAACGGCAAAAGCGGCCTGTATCTTTACGATGTAAACGAAAAAACAAATACACCTCTTTTTGAAGGGACATTTAACAGCGCATATCCTGCATGGTCAAAGGACGGGAGATATATTATCTATACATCAGACGAGACAAGGGTTTATAATCTTTTCGCCTATTCAATGGAGGAAAAGAGACGTTATCAGATTACCCATGTGCTTGGCGGCGCATTTCAGCCTGATGTTTCCGCAGACGGCAAAGAGATTGTTTTCTCAAGCTATAATTCCAGAGGGTTCAAAATAGCCGGTATCGAATATATCCCTGAAAAATGGATGAAGATAGCCAGCCCGACTATAAAGCCGTATTGGAATGAAGATACAGCCAATTCCCAATTCCCAAATCCTCAATCCGAAATAAAACAAGGATCCCATTCCTATTCAGCATTGAATACACTTGTCCCAAGATTCTGGCTGCCAACACTATCCGGCGACCACGACGGCGCTGTAATCGGCGCATTTACCGCAGGCCAGGATGTGCTGGGCTATAACACCTATTATCTTGAGATGGACTATGGCGCTGCGAGCAGCGAGATATACTATGACGCGGTTTATCTGAATGATTATACATATCCTACATTCATGATCAGGACATACGCAAGACCGGCGCTTTATTCTGACTTTATGCAGAAGGCCGACTATTATGAGATGAACAGGGGTCTTGTTTTAAGCGTGTCCGTGCCTGTGAATTATCTGGAATCCAGATACAGGTTTGTTATCGGCTATCAGTTGCAAAAGCAGGAGGCATTGAGCGGTCTTACAAGTAATAAATTTGAAGGCATAGATGTATTTCAGGGGAGGCGCGACAATATATTCGCGGGCATTGAATTTTCCAACAGCCTCAAGTATCCATATTCCGTAAGCCGCGAAGAAGGCCGCCGGATAAGCCTTTTATACAAATATTACGGAAAGGAGAGCGGGAGCGACCTGAATTCAAAGGAATATATTGCGTCCTATGAAGAGTATCTGCTCATGCCGTATTCAAGACATCATGCTGTGTATCTGAAACTCAAGGGCGCTGCTTCAGAAGGCGACAGGATAAATCAGCAGGCATTCCAATTAGGCGGCTATTCATCACAGTCAGATTTTCCATTGCGAGGCTATCCGTCAAGATTTGCAACCGGGGATTATGCAGCCACAGGCACTTTGGAATACCGCGCGCCCTTCTGGTATATCCTGCGGGGGATAAACACAAAACCCTTTTTCTTAGACAGGCTGCACGGCGCAGTTTTTGTAGACGCGGGAGAGGCATGGGGCGATGCGCAGGGTTTTTCATCAGACAGGCTAAAGGTCGGCAGCGGCATGGAGATTAGGTTTGATATAACCATAGGCTATTGGCTTGAAATAACCCCTGCGCTTGGCATTGCACGCGGGTTTAATCAGGACGGAGAGACGCAGGTTTATTTTACGATATACACAAATCTGTGAGCATAATTGCCTTTTTAATGAGGATATGGTATCAATAAAAATATGGATAGGAGGGTCGTTCTTGTTACAGGAGGGAGCCGCGGTATTGGCGAGGCTATATCCCTTGCATTTGGTAAAAACGGGGATGCTGTTGCTGTAAACTACAATTCAAACAGGGAAAGAGCGGAGTCGGTTGTATCAAGGATTAAGGACTCCGGCAGCGAGGCCATTGCAATAAAGG
>JBBTFC010000011.1:0-1354 GCA_038042015.1 Deltaproteobacteria bacterium | reverse complement strand
GAGTCGGTTGTATCAAGGATTAAGGACTCCGGCAGCGAGGCCATTGCAATAAAGGCTGATGTTTCAAAGGCAGATGAAGTATCCAGAATGGTGGATACGGTAGTAGAAAAGTATGGCAGGCTTGATGTCCTTGTTAATAACGCAGGAATGGCAAAAGGGGGCCTCTTGATGCTTATGGATGATAAAGATTGGGACAATGTTATTGATATAAATTTAAAAGGCGTTTTTAACTGCTGCAAGGCTGCGAGCAGACAGATGATCGCGCAGAAGAAGGGCGCTATAATCAATGTATCTTCTCTCAGCGGGATTACAGGCCTTTCAGGACAGAGCGACTATTCTGCCGCCAAAGGCGGGGTAATAGCATTCACAAAGGCCATTGCAAAAGAGCTTGCCCAGTTCGGCATACTGGTAAACGCAGTTGCGCCAGGCATAATAGATACAGAGATGATTGGGGATATCCCTGATACTGTCAAAAAAATATTTTTAGAGGCAATACCCTTAAAAAGGTTCGGCAGGCCTGAAGAGGTTGCAGGGATCGTAAAATTTCTTGCATCCTCTGAAGCAAGCTATATAACAGGAGAGACTATTGTGGTAAGCGGCGGATTGCCGTAATAACTTAAGATTAAGGAGACGGACGTGTCAGACATTAAAGAAAAACTCAAAGAGATGCTGGTAAAAAGACTTAAGCTCAAGATGGAGGCAAAGGCAATAGGAGACAATACGGCGCTCTTCGGCGAAGGCGGGCTTGGCCTTGATTCCATAGATGCGCTGGAGCTTGTTGTAGGATTGCAGAAGGAATTTAATGTTGTCATAAACGATAAGGCAGTTGCGGAAAAGGTTTTGATTTCTGTAAACACAATCGCTGATTTTATTGAAGGGGCAAAAACTTGAAGAGCGAAGCCCTTGACAGTCTGCCGCACTCGTATCCGTTCAGATTTATAGACAGGATACTCGAACTGGATTCAAAAAAAGGGATTGCTGTAAAGAATATCAGCGTAAATGAGCCGTTCTTTCAGGGCCATTTTAAAGAAGAGCCGATATTCCCCGGGGTTTTAATTATTGAGGCAATGGCAGAGCTTTCAGGTCTTGTAATGAATTGCGGAAAAACAGGAAAAACAAAGGCATATCTTGCGCGGGTAAAGGATATAAAATTCAAAACGGTTGTTGTCCCGGGCGACCAGCTTGTAATAGAAGCTGAGCTTGAGCAGAATCTTTCGGGGATAGCAAGTTTCTCTGTGAAGGCAAGTGTAAGCAATAATATCGTGGCAGATGGCGGACTGGTGATGGCAACGGCATAAAAAATAAAAAAGGAGGTAGATATGAAGAAAACTATTTTTTTGATTTTGTCTTTAAT
>JBBTFC010000010.1:0-19073 GCA_038042015.1 Deltaproteobacteria bacterium | reverse complement strand
TAAAAGATGTTGAAGGGCTTGTGGAAAAGCTCTGCAAACAAGCCTTATTCCTTCCAATTTCAGATGACGACGTTAAAAAAATGAGCGAGCTTATGGCTGCATTCAAGGGCTTTGATAGAATGGCTGTAGATGAAAAGAAGGAGAAAATCCGAAGGGGATTGGAGATTATAAAAGCTGTCAGCAGTCAGCAATCAGCCGTCAGGGTAGTAGCTGAACGCCGAATGCTGAACGCCGAATGCTATTCTTTAGAAGAAATAAAAATCAGATTATCCAAACTCTCAACGCCACTTAAAGAGGTTAAAGGCATAGGCCCTAAATTGGCCCAGGTATTCGCAAAGAAAGGCCTGAATGCGGTGGAGGATGTTTTATATTGGCTGCCAATCAGGTATGAGGACAGACGCAAGATGAAAAAGATATCTCAACTTATATTAAAAGCTAAAGAGGTTGCATCTGGTGAGATAGCGGCCATGGGCGAGGTATTTTACGGCAGACGAAGGGCCTTTGAGATTGCTATAAGCGATGGGAGCGGGTTTCTTAAATTGAAATGGTTTCATTACAGGCTTCCGCTTATGAAAAAGAGATATAAAATCGGGCAGAGGCTTGTGGTTTACGGTGAGGTGGGTATTTTCAGCGGTCAGAAGGAGATAATCCATCCTGATGTAGAAATATTTGAAAATGATGACGCACTGGATTCCATTAACTTTAATGCTATAGCGCCTGTCTATTCGCAGATCGGGAATATGCATCAGAAGACAATCAGAAAGATTATACGAGGCATAGTTGATGAATTTTCATCATTGGTAATCGGCTCGGTTCCACCGGATGTTCTAAAGAGATATGGGCTAATGGAATTGCCAAATGCTGTGGCTGAGGCCCACAAACCTGGTGGGACAGGCATCTTGCCTGTCATCACAGGCTGGAAGCCTGTGCCACCTAATGATTGGCTTCCAAGAAAAAGCATTGTGTTTGATGAGCTGTTCTCCCTTGAAATGGGGCTTGCGCTCAAACAGAAGAAGCTTGGCAAAGAAGACGGCATTTCATTCAATAGTGATTCCGCGCTGGTTGAAAATTTTAGAAACATGTTGCCATTTAAATTAACCGCAGCGCAAAAGAGGGTTGTCTCGGAAATAAAAAAAGATATGTCAGAGCCGCACCCAACTAACCGCCTTATACAAGGCGATGTCGGTTGCGGCAAAACTGTTGTTGCGTTTATGGCAAGCCTTATTGCCATTGATAACGGCTATCAATCCGCAATTATGGCGCCCACGGAGATACTTGCAGAACAGCATTATCTTAATATCCATAAATATGCTGAAGGTCTTGGCATTAAGACTGCGCTCCTCACAAGCAGCCTCACGAAATCTGAAAGGAAGGCAATTCTGGATGATATAAAAACGGGTGAGATAAATCTTGCCATTGGCACCCATGCCCTTATTCAGGAGGATGTGGAATTTAAAAGGCTCGGACTTGTGATTGTGGATGAACAGCACAGGTTTGGCGTTATCCAGAGGGCGATGCTTAAGAAAAAAGGGGCAAATCCTGATATACTCGTTATGACAGCAACACCTATACCAAGGACATTATCCATGACAGTTTTCGGAGATTTAGATGTATCGGTTATAGACGAACTGCCTCCTGGAAGAAGGCCGGTTAAAACAAAGGTTTTCAGGGAAAAAGAGAGGGAGCAGGTTTACAAGATTATAAGGAATGAACTGACAAAGGGAAGACAGGTTTATATTGTCTATCCTTTAATAGAGGAGTCAGAGGAACTTGATTTAAGGGATGCTACGAGGATGTCAGAGCACCTTAGAAAAGATATATTTACGGAATATAAGATAGGCCTTCTCCACGGAAAGATGAAGTCTGATGAAAAGGAGGCTGTTATGAAGGCATTTAAGGCAAGGGAGATGGATATACTTGTTTCAACCACTGTAATAGAGGTAGGTATAGATGTGTCTAATGCAACCTGTATGGTGGTGGAACATGCAGAGCGGTTCGGTCTTTCCCAGCTTCATCAGTTGAGGGGCCGTGTGGGAAGGGGAGAACATGATTCATACTGCATACTCCTTGCAGGTAAGATTGGCTCAGTGGATACATACAAAAGGCTTAAAGTAATGGAAGAGACAAACGATGGTTTCAAGATAGCAGAGGAGGACTTGAAGATTAGAGGTCCCGGAGACTTTCTCGGCACGCGGCAGTCAGGCCTGCCTGATTTCAGGGTTGTTAATCTTTTGACCGATGCCTCTCTGCTTCAGAAGGCAAGGGATGAGGCGTTTAATCTGATAAAATCCGACCCTGAATTTGAACAGGAAGGGCATAGGGTGTTGAAGGAGATAATCAATGCCAGATGGAAGGGAAGGATGGAACTGGCGCAAGTTGGATAATATGTCAAAAAGATTAACTCATATTTATAACAAATTGAACCAAGAAGATGAAAAAGATTTTGTATACTATTCTGCCTTTATTCCATTATATTTCCTTTCCCTTCTTTACGGTATAGGAGTGCGGCTTAGATTTTTGTTATATTGCATTGGTGTATTTAAGACACACAGGCTCGATTGCAAGGTCATTTCCATTGGCAATATCACTACAGGCGGAAGCGGCAAGACGCCGATGGCCATATATCTTGCGGAGCGATTACTGGAAAGAGGCAAAAAAGTAATTATACTCAGCAGGGGATATAAGGGGAAGATAAAGGATGTCGGCGTTGTTTCTGACGGAGAAAATATATTATTAGGCCCGGAAGATGCAGGGGACGAGCCGTATCTAATGGCTGTAAAATTAAAAACTGTTCCTGTGATAGTCGGCAGAGACCGTTACAGGACAGGTATGTATGCCATTGAAAGATTCAAGCCGGATATTATCATACTTGATGACGGCTTTCAGCATATAAGGCTTGCAAGGGATATGGATATTGCGCTTATAGACTCACGGAGAGGGTTTGGAAATGGCTATCTTTTTCCGATGGGCATTCTGAGAGAGCCTTTGAGCGGTCTTAACCGGGCGTCATTTTTTATGATTAAAGGCAATGAATGGCAAAGTGCAAATTTAACAAAACAAAACAAGCCGATTATTTCATTTAATTATAAACCGCAGGCCGTTATAAATCTTCTTGATAACAGCAGGCATAATGTGGATACTTTAAAAGGGAAGAAGGTTATCGCCCTTTCAGGCATAGCAGAGCCAAAATCATTTAGCGAGACACTAAAAGAATTAGGGGCAATTATAATCAAAGAGATTATCTATCCCGACCATTATTTTTATACTTTTGATGATTTGAAAAAGATTAAGGATATAGCGGCTGAGGCTGAGATTATAGTTACAACTGAGAAGGATGGGGTAAAGTTAAAGAGGCTTTCAATAAAAGACCTGCCTATTTATGCTATTGCAGTAGATGTTAATATTAAAAACACTAAAGATTTTAATGAGATATTGGTGAATGTTTAAGAGATTTATAATCATTGCGCTTAAGATTTTATGCTGGTTTATAGGGCATATACCTCTATCTATAAGCCTCTGGATTGGGAGGGGCTTGGGCAGAATTGGTTTTTATCTGGATAAAAAGCACAGAGAGATTGCGCTAAATAATCTCAAGGCATCCTTTGGAGATAAAAAAACATCTGATGAAATAAATATCATAGCAAAGAAGGTTTTTGAAAATCTTGGAATGAATGTAGTGGAGTTTTGCAGACTCCCCTATCTTAAAAAAGAAAGTCTGGACAAATATATTGAGTGCGAAGGGTTTGAGAATTTTAAAATGGCTTATGACAAGGGGAGGGGAGTGATATTTCTTACCGGCCATTTCGGCAACTGGGAACTTATGGCCATCTTTTACGCCCTGAAGGGGTATCCGGTGGATATAGTAGTAAGGGACATGGATAATCCTCTCATAGATGAATTTGTAAGATGGGTAAGGACAAAGGCCGGCAACAGGATAATTTCTAAAGGACGTTCAATGCGGGAGCTTCTAAAAATACTCTCAAAAGGCGGGGTTGCGGGGATTCTGCTTGACCAGAATGTAACATGGGCCGAAGGCGTGTTTGTCTATTTCTTTAACAGGCTTGCGTGCACAAATAAGGGGGCAGCGCTTATGGCCATATCGAGCGGCGCGCCTGTTGTTCCAACATTTATAGTAAGGGATGGGAAGAGGCACAGGGTTATTATAGACAAGGAGATTGAAGTTATTGATACAGGCGACAGGGCAAAAGACCAGATGGAGAATACAGCCGCATTTACAAAGGTTATAGAGGATTTTGTCAGAAAACATCCTGAACAATGGTTCTGGCTCCATCAGAGATGGAAAAGCAGGCCTGAGAATGATCCGAACAGAGGAACTGAAAGGGCATCGCTGATAGAAAATAGGTTAAAGATATGAATTACGAAATTACAAATTTCCTTCTTGCGCTAATCCCCATATTCGTGGCTATAGACGCTATAGCCGTGCTTCCCATATTTTTGTCCATGACAGAGGGGATGCCGCCTGACGACAAAAAGATTATTATAAAACAATCGGTAATTACAGCCTTTCTGGTAAGCGTCTGTTTCCTTGCTGTAGGAAAATTCATATTCTCGGCCCTTGGCATAACTGTCGCAGATTTTAAGATAGCAGGCGGGATAGTCCTGCTTGTTTTGGCAATCAATGATCTCTTGTTTCCGGAGAAGACAAGGAGATTTCAAGGCTCATCCATAGGGGTGGTGCCGCTCGGGATGCCTCTGATTGTTGGCCCAGGCGTATTGACAACTATAATAATTCTGGTGGATACATACGGCTATCTGCCCGCACTTTTTTCCATACTCATAAATCTTTTCATAGTCTGGTTTACGTTTAACAAGTCAGATGCAATAATGAAGATATTGGGCGAAAACGGCGCAAAGGGATTTTCCAAAGTCATGAGCATATTTCTTGCCGCCATTGCAGTAATGATGATAAGAAGGGGTATATTTGAACTGATTAAGATGGGATGGTAGGAATCCTTGCAAAAATATCCTGATTGGGTTATTTTAAATTGCCATGTATCGCACATCGCATATTGCATATCGCATATTACACATCCTCCTGCCATTTATTACCTTTCTTATTACCGCTGCTAACTGCGCCAAGATAGACAAAGAAGCTAATGCAGCGCAGCTTACAAATAACAGTACTGCGCCTGCTGCCTACGGCGATACCCTTGTGGAAGGCACAATAGGCGAGCCAAGCGTCCTAATCCCCATGCTTGCAGGTGATTCGGCATCCCAGAATGTGGCAAGCCTTGTTATCAACGGGTTAGTAAAATATGATAAGGACTTAACGCTCGTAGGTGATTTGGCAGAGTCATGGGACATATCAAAAAACGGCCTTGTTATTACATTTTATTTAAAGAAAGGTGTTAAATGGACAGACGGTGTTGAGTTTACTGCCGACGATGTAATGTTCGGCTATAAAACAATAATAAACGAAAAAACACCTACCGCATATTCAGAGGATTATAAGCAGGTAAAAAAGGCTGAGGTTATTGATAGATATACATTTAGGATTACCTACGAAAAGCCCTTTGCGCCTGCTTTGGGGAGTTGGGGAAATCTGATAGTCCTTCCAAAACATCTGCTTGAAGGCAAGGATATAACAAAAAGCGAACTTGGAAGACACCCCATCGGCATGGGCCGTTTTAAATTTCTTAAATGGACGCCGGGGCAGGATGTTGTCCTTGAGGCAAATCCTGGCTATTTTGAGGGGAGGCCATATATAGACAGGTATATATACCGCGTTATACCCGACCCTGCGACTATGTTCCTTGAGCTCAAGGCAGGCGGCATTGACTGGATGGGGCTTACGCCGATTCAGTATACAAGACAGGCAAACACTGCGTATTTAGAAAAAAACTTTAAAAAATACAGATACCCTGTGCCTGCATATACATACATGGGACTTAATCTGTGTTTAAGGCGCGAAACCAAAACAGGAAAGTGCATTGAAAAACATCCTTGGTTTGGCGACAAGAGGGTGCGCCAGGCAATAGCATACGCCATAGACAAACATGAGATAGTGGACGGCGTTCTCTTTGGCCTTGGAAGTCCAGCCACTGGGCCGTATGTGCCGAATACATGGCCTTACAATCCCAATGTAAAAAAATATGATTACAATCCGGAAAAGGCGAAGGAACTCCTTGCTGATGCAGGGTGGAAGGATACAGGGATAGAACTGCCGCATTGGCTTCCATCGCTGTTTGGAAGAATGTTAAAATGGGCAGGATGGAATATTAAAGACGGGGTCTTAGATAAAGATGGAAGGTCCTTTGAATTTACTATCCTGACAAATCAGGGTAACACTGTAAGGATAAATACAGCCGTTATCATTCAGCGTAGGCTGGAAGCGGTTGGTATAAAGATAAATGTGAGGATACTGGAATGGTCAACATTTATAAATGAATTTATTGACAAGAGGAGATTTGAGGCGGTGATACTTGGCTGGGGACTGGGCCTTGACCCTGACCAGTACGATATCTGGCATTCGGGCAAGACAAAAGAAAAGGAATTTAATTTTGTAAGCTACAACAATCCAGAGGTTGATGCGCTTCTGGAAAAGGGTAGAAGGACATTTGATATGGAAGAAAGAAAAAAGGCATATTTCAGGATACATGAGATACTTGCAGAAGAACTCCCGTATATATTTCTCTATGTCCCTGATGCAACACCCATTGTCCATGCGCGGTTTCAAGGCATAGACCCGGCGCCCCTTATCGGCATGGGCTACAATATAGATAAATGGTATGTGCCGGCAGGGCAGCAAAAACATAAGATAACGCAGTAAGATAACTCGATAAGATGATAACCTACCTCTTAAAAAGACTCCTTGAGATGATCCCAACTCTGTTTGGGATTACCATCATTTCCTTTTTCATAATCCAGCTTGCGCCCGGCAAGCCCACGGATGTGCTGGCTGATTTAAATCCGAAGATGACGCCTGAGGCAAGGGAAAGGCTTACAAAATACTACAATCTTGACAAGCCCATCCATGTTCAATATTTAATGTGGCTTAAGAGGGTTGCAAAACTTGATTTCGGCGATTCGTTTTCCACTGACAGGCGGCCTGTCTGGACAAAGATAAAGGAAAGGCTCTCCATTACTATACTGATTAACTCCCTTGCCCTTGTTTTAATCTTTGCCATTGCCATACCCATAGGCGTATCATCTGCTGTTCATCAATATTCTCTTTACGACAAGATTACGACGATGCTTGTCTTTATTGGCTTTGCCATTCCAACTTTCTGGCTCGCATTGCTCCTCATGATACTCTTTGGCGTTAATCTGCACTGGCTTCCAGTATCAGGTTTGAAATCCCTCGGATATGAAAACCTGTCTATTATGGGCAAGATATGGGACAGCGTAAGCCATCTGATATTGCCTGTTACACTGGAGGCATTTGGAGGGCTTGCGGGCATTTCAAGATATATGAGGAGCAACATGCTTGAGGTCATAAGGCAGGACTATATCACTACTGCCAGGGCAAAGGGGCTTTCTGAAAGGAAGGTTATATACAAGCACGCGCTCAGGAATGCGCTGCTTCCTGTGATAACCCTGCTTGGTCTTTCAATCCCCGGGCTCATCGGCGGCAGCGTAATATTTGAAAATATATTCGGCATCCCGGGCATGGGCCAGCTTTTTTATCAATCTGTAATGATGAGGGACTATCCTGTAATAATGGGCATATTAACCATCGGAGCGATATTGACATTGTTGGGAAATATGCTGGCAGATATAGGGTATGCTCTGACGGATCCGAGGATAAGGGCGAGATGACAGTCAGCAGTCAGCAGTCAGAAGTCAGAAGTTTAAAGTATATCTTCTGGCGCAGATTTAAAAAGAACCGGCTTGCGGTTTTTGGCGGGGTTATTGTGTTTATACTTTTTACCGTTGCCATACTTGCTCCATTTATTGCTCCACATGGCCCGGATGTAATAGATGTGAAGCATGTGCTTGAGCCGCCGAGCCTCCAACACCCTTTTGGAACCGATGACTTGGGCAGGGATATTTTAAGCCGCGTAATCTACGGCTCGAGGATATCCCTTGCAGTGGGCTTTGTTGCCGTGGGGATTGCAACCATAGCCGGTATTATTTTTGGGGCATTGTCAGGCTACTACGGCAGATGGACGGATACTGTCATAATGCGGTTTGTTGACATTATGCTGGCCATCCCAACATTTTTTTTAATCCTTGCAGTCATTGCCATGCTTGAGCCGGGTATCTGGAACATAATGATTGTAATCGGCCTCACATCATGGATGGGCGTTGCAAGGCTTGTGAGGGCAGAGTTTTTGTCATTGAAAGAAAGGGAATTTGTGCTTGCGGCAAGGGCGCTGGGCGCAAGCGATTTCAGGATTATCTTTAGACATATCCTTCCAAATGCCATGTCACCTGTGCTTGTGTCAGCGGTGTTGGGAATTGCAGGCGCTGTTCTCGTAGAATCGGCATTGAGCTTTCTTGGCATAGGCGTCCAGCCTCCGACCGCAAGCTGGGGCAATATATTGACCATAGGAAAAGACAATATTGAGATTGCATGGTGGATATCAGTGTTTCCTGGAATTGCCATTTTTATAACTGTTCTGGCGTACAATCTTCTGGGCGAGGGAATACGGGATTCTATAGACCCGAGGTTAAAGATATGAATTTGGAGGATTTTTATGGAACAATCCAATCCAAGATGGACTCATCCCGGCGGTAAACTTATAGAACTCGGCTCAGAATCATTAACTGATGCTGAGCTTTTATCAATCCTCATTTCTACAGGTATAAAGGGAAAATCGGCAGAACAGATTGCCAAAGAAATTCTTGATAAATTCGGTTCTTTCAAAGGCATGGCAAATCAGCCTCTTGAAAAGCTCCTTCAGTTCAAAGGGCTCGGCGATGTAAAAATTATCAGGATTGCGGCGGCGTTTGAGATGGCAAGAAGAGCCGTAAACGAGGTGCTGAAAGACTTAAAGGATGATCAATATCTGCGTAAAGATGTTTTTGGTGATTAAAGATGAGCAAACTCAGAGATAAAAAAATAAAGATACTTTCCCCCTTTGACGCCTCTGTCCACAAGACCGAGCGAACAGCCAATCAAAAGCTGGTCGAATGGATGAATCAAATTATCAAGGAAAAAAACTTTCCCCTCGGTCTTGCTGAGCAGGAGACCTCAGGCGCAGACCGCAAACAGCCTGATATAGTAATCTTTGAAAGCCCCAGAAGCGATAATGTCCTGTGCGTTATAGAATTAAAGCCTCCTTATTTTGACCCTATTGACTATGAGGAGCTAAAAAAGCCTGCGTGGGAAAAGGCAAACAGGCGCAAGGCAAAATACTACTGCACCTCAAATTTCCAGTGGCTCATCTGGTTTAATACAGAAAAGACAAACAGAATGGAGTCGGAGGATAGACAGGTTGTGGACAAGTTCAACCTGTCTCAGATTGAAGATTTAGACTCCATTGAAGAAGGCCGCTATAAAAATGCCATCCTAAAAGGGCTCGAGATGTTTCTCTATGAACTTTCAGAGGTTCATACAGGAATAAGACCAGAGCCTCTGCACCCCATAGATGAATATCTCATCTTCCGGCTGCAGGAAAAGATTCACCGCCTTGCAAAACACTACAGAAACATCATAAGGGATACAGCGCATAAGGATACAAAATTCTTCGGCCAGCTTGCAAAATGGTTTAATGAACAGCAATGGGATTTTACCGGTTCTGACACAGATTATGACAAGGCAGCGCGGCAGACTGCCTATCTTCTGGTGAACAAGATATTTTTCTATGATGTGCTTCAGTCCAAGAGGCCCCATCAGCTTGACCCTCTGAATATCCCTGACGACCTTACCCGCGGCGGGCTTTTACAGACTATGCTTCAGGGATATTTCAATGATGTCTTAAAAAATATTGATTATGAAACCATATATACTACTGACTTTGTTGACCAGATTGCCTTTCCCGATAGCAAAGAGGTTGTTTCTGAAATAAAGGATTTAATAAAGCTTCTCAAAGGATATGATTTTTCCAAGATTGGTTTTGATGTTATCGGCAAGATATTTGAAGGACTCATCCCTCGAGAAGAAAGACACAATCTCGGACAGTACTTTACTAATGCAGATGTCGTGGATATAATTTTACGATTCTGCATGAGACACGAGACGGATAAGGTTTTTGACCCTTCCTGCGGCGCAGGCACATTCCTTGTCCGGGCGTATCAGCACAAAAAAATGATGAACGACAGGCTGACTCATCCGCAAATCCTTGAATCCCTCTGGGGTGTTGATATTGCCAAATTTCCTGCCCATCTCTCAACCATAAACCTTGCAGTGAACGGCCTTGAGTTTGATAAGAACTATCCAAATATAAGTCAGGAAGATTTTTTTAACCTCATGGTTCATAGGGAGGGATTAGAGCTTCCTGAAAAATGGAGAAAGGTAAGGGCTAAAACCCTTGGCGTTGAAGAAAGGGATATTACATATCCGCGCTGGTATGACTGCATTGTCGGCAATCCCCCTTATACACGGCAGGAGGAGATGGCCGATATGACAGGTAAGGAGGGGTATAAAGATAAACTGATTAAAAATGCCCTTTACTACGAGAAGCAGAAACTGGCCGACATCTCAAAGCGGGCAGGGATTCATGCCTATTTCTTTGTTCACGGAACAAAATTTTTGAAGGACGGTGGACGATTCGGTTTTATCGTATCCAATTCGTGGATGGATGTGAATTATGGCAAGGGGCTTCAGGAGCTATTCTTAAAGAACTACAAAATCTTTGCGATAATAGAGTCTAAGATTGAGAGATGGTTTGAGGATGCGGATGTAAATACCTCTATTATCATACTGGAGAAATGTTCTAACGAAAAAGAGCGCAATGGAAACTTTGTGAGGTTTGTAAACCTTTTTAAGCCCCTCCGCCATTTTATCCCGCCAGCCCAGGATATGTGGGAAAAACAAAAACAGAGGCTTGATGCTATAGACAACTTGCGGAAGACTATCCTTTCCCACAATGAATTTTACCAAAACGATGAACTCAGGATTTATCCCAAAAAGCAAAGCGAGTTATGGGAAGAAGGGTTTGATACAGAAGAAAACAAATACACAGGCTCAAAATGGGGCAAGTATCTGCGGGCTCCAGAGATATTCTTTAAGATTCTTGAGAAGGGTAAGGACAAACTTGTGCCGCTGAAAGAGATAGCAAATATAAGGAGAGGTTTTACGACGGGCGCTAATGAGTTTTTCTACCTCACGGAAGATGAGATAGTTAGGTTGGGAATTGAAAAAGAATTCTGGATGCATAAGGATGAAAAGGGAAATTGGGTGCCGAATAAAGTGACTGTTAGTCCGAGAGAGGCTAAAAGTGTTGTTATAAAACCAGATAACCTATCAAAAAATATTCTGTTTATAAACAAAGATAAAGAGAAACTAAAAAACAAAAAGGTTCTCTCTTATATCAAACAAGGTGAGCGGAGAGGATTTCATGAAGGAGGAACCTGTTCTTCCCGTAACAGGTGGTATGAGCTTGAATATCGGGAACCTTGGGCAATCTTTTATCCAAGAGTTCACACAGATAGACAATTAGTGATTTCAAATAAGTATATGTTTCAGGCTGATTGCAGTTTTATGGAGATAAAACCAAAAAGAAAGCGTGATGTTTTGCCATTGCTTTGTTTTTTGCTTTCTACAGTGAGCATGTTATTTAAAGAATTTTTCAGTAGAACCTATGGCGGCGGGACAGGACCTATTGATATAAAGGGTACAGATTTTGAAAAAACTCCAGTTATAAAATATTTCTCTAAAGAAGGGCGTTTAAAACTCAAAAAACTGGCAATAAAATATCCCTCTCCTGAAATAAAATCCATATTTAAAGACTTACAGGCAGATACTCCTGAAGATGTTACCCTTGATAAAGTAAATCCAGCAAGGCGTGAACTTGATAAAATCATTATGGGCGACATCCTCGGCCTGACAGATGATGAACAGCTTGAAGTCTATCGTGCAGTTGTTGACCTTGTAAAGTCAAGGATAGAGAAGGCAAAAAGTATTGATAAAAAGGGAAAGACAAAAGAAGGTATTGATGTTGAACTTCTTACAAAGACAATAAAGGAAAAGCTCGGAGACAAGCTCCTCGGACACTTTTATAAAGAAAAAATTCTTATTCAAAAAGACCTGAAGACAGTCAGACTCTTTCATCCTGCAAATGAGGTAAGAATAGAGCATGGACTTTTTGGCTGGAGATTGTCGTCTGGTAAAGACCATATAGATTGCGAAAGCGAAGAAGAGGCGCGATATCTCAAGATATGGATTGAAGCAGGGTTGGATGAGGTAAAAATACCAGAGGATAAAAAGTATCTAAAAGCTGTTCTTACAGGACTGGAAGCTCTCAAAGAAAAAATAGACCAGACCATATACGAGCATGTATCTTCAATTGTGAATCAAAAACTCAGAGGCAAGATAATGCAGAAATTGCAGGGAGAGTTGTTTAAGTAATGTCCGAACATTTACTCAAAATAACCAACCTCCATACCTCTTTCTTCACCGATGCAGGCGAGGTAAAGGCTGTCCGCGGGGTGAGCTTCAGTATTGATAAGGGGAAAACCCTCGGTCTTGTGGGGGAGAGCGGGTGCGGGAAGAGTGTTACCGCACTCTCTATAATGAGGCTTGTCTCTTTTCCGGGTAAGATTGTGCAAGGGGAGATTATATATAATGGCAAAAATCTATTAGGACTTTCTGAAGATGAGATGCGGAAGATAAGAGGCGCTGAGATTGCAATGGTATTTCAGGAGCCGATGACATCCTTAAATCCTGTGCTTACCATCGGCAATCAGATTTCTGAAGCCATTACCCTGCACCAGAGTCTGCATAAGAATGAAGTCATGGAAAAGACCATAGATGTCTTGAGGCTGGTTGGTATTCCTTCACCTGAAAAAAGAATCAAAGATTATCCTCATCAACTCAGCGGCGGTATGAGGCAGAGGGCAATGATTGCTATGGCGCTTTCGTGCAACCCAAGCTTGCTAATTGCTGATGAGCCTACAACTGCCCTTGATGTTACAATACAGGCGCAGATTCTTGAACTTATACAAGGCTTGCAAAAACAGTTTGATATGGCAATGATTCTTATTACCCACGACCTTGGTGTGGTTGCAGAGACAGTGGATAATGTTGCGGTGATGTATGCGGGAAAGATTGTGGAATACACTGATACAAAAACTTTATTTGCAGAGCCGCTGCATCCATATACTATCGGGCTTCTCAATTCTCTGCCAACAATGGAAAAGACAGGCGGAGTTTTGAAAACAATCCCAGGCACAGTGCCGGGGCTTTTAAATCTCCCTCCCGGATGCAGCTTCTATGACAGATGCCCAAAGAGGGATGCCATCTGTACTGAACATGAGCCTGATCTGGTAGAGGTGAAGAAAGGACACTTTGTTGCGTGCTATAAAGCTTAGTTTGCCTTCCACCCTGCTTCACTCCAGAGTGGGACAAAATAAAACCTTATGCCACTTCTCACACTAAATAATATCACAAAGCACTTTCCTGCGCGCGGCGGTATTTTCAAGAAAACCGACGGGGTTGTTTATGCGGTTGACGGTGTGAGTTTTTCCGTAGAGAAAGGGGAGATATTCGGCCTTGTTGGAGAGAGTGGGTGCGGCAAGTCTACCCTTGGCCGTGTTGTTGCAAGGCTTATTGAACCGACATCCGGCAATATAATCTTTGACGGCAGAGATATAACCCATCTAAAATCAAAGGGGCTTAAATCCGTAAGAAGGGAGTTGCAGATTATCTTTCAGGACCCTTACGCATCTCTTAATCCGAGGATGCCTGTTGGAGAGATTATAGGAGAGGCATTGACCATTCATGGTATAGCGAAAGGTGTGGAGAAAACAGAAAAGGTCAAGCAGCTTATTGACATTGTCGGCCTTCCAAGGAATTCTATTTTACTTTATCCCCATGAATTCAGCGGCGGCCAGAGGCAGAGGATCGGCATTGCCAGGGCAATTGCGCTGAACCCGAAGTTTATTATAGCAGATGAGCCAATCTCCGCGCTTGATGTTTCAATCCAGGCGCAGATTATAAATCTCTTTAAGGATTTGCAGAAAGAGTTTAACCTGACATACCTCTTTATTGCTCACGATTTAAGGGTTGTGGAATATCTGAGCGACAGGGTTGCAGTCATGTATCTTGGAAAGATTATGGAGATAGCGACATCCAAAGAAATCTACAGCCATCCTGTGCATCCATATACAGAAGCGCTGTTATCAGCAGTTCCAATACCAGATCCAAATAAAAAGAAGAAAAGGATTATACTTAAAGGTGAGATACCAAGCCCCATAAACCCGCCGTCTGGGTGCGTATTTCATACAAGATGTATATACGCGCAGGAGAGATGCAGGATAGAAGCGCCTCTTTTAATCCCAAGGCGGGATAGTAGATTGGCTGCCTGCCATTTCCCGCTTTGATTATTGTTTGCACTATTGATTTATTGTGCTATAAATCTACAAGAGTCTATCCGGCGCTGCGCCTAAACAAATATGCCCAAAGATATATACACAAATGGGAAACCAAATACTACAACAGGACGACCTAAAGAGCGATATACTGCGCTTACCGGTTTAGTATTCATCTGTTTTTTCATATCGATACTGGCAGTATCTGCTGTTATACTGGCAGGCTTCGGCAGCCGCTGGGGATGGTGGCATTTCAGGACAGGGCTTGCTATTCTTAAATACAGCGGTTATGCAAGCCTTGTTGCGGCAGGATTGTCGCTGCTCGGCTGTGTCTGGTCGGGGTTCATTGGCGCACGGTTGAGTTTTGCCATTGCGCTGACAGGCCTGCTCATCACCCTTCCTGTTGCCGGAACCCTGTGGCAGTGGAAGATAAAGGCTCAGACTGTTCCGAGGATTCATGACATCACTACGGATACAGAGAATCCTCCATCTTTTAAGGCAATCCTTCCCATGAGAAGAGATGCGCTCAATCCATCGGATTACGGAGGCAGGGAGATTGCCGCTCAACAGCGCGCCGGCTACCCGGACATAGGTCCATTGGCGCTTACTGTTTCACCGGATGAGGCATTTCAGAGGGCTGTCTCAGCGGCAGTTAATATGGGCTGGCAAATCGTTGACGCAAATCAGGCAGAGGGGCGCATAGAGGCAACTGATACAACATACTGGTTCGGATTTAAAGATGACATTGTGGTGAGAATCATGTCCGAAGGAGCCGGGAGCCGTATTGACATCCGATCAGTCTCAAGGGTTGGTATAAGCGATGTGGGGACCAACGCAAGGAGGATACAGAAATTCCTGGAAAAAGTGAGTTAATAACCCCGCCCATAGGGCTGGGCTTATTGACTGTAAATGACCGGGTGTAAACTTATTTCCCTATCACCTTTACAGTGCTGGCCTGAGGGCCTTTTTCTCCCTGTTCTTCCGCAAAATGCACCCCTGCGCCAATCTTCAGGCGCTTAAACTCGTTGTTCAGCACGCTGTTTTCATGAAAATATATTTCCCTGCCATTCGATGTAGTGATGAAGCCGTAGCCTTTGTCATGAAATATGGCGCTTATCATTGCAGAAGGAATTTCCTCGTGTTGTTTTGTATCACCCCGCTGTTTTCTGGAATAGTCCTCTAATTGGCGGCGCGCTGCATCAAAGGCATCCCTTATTGCCACAGAGATGTCTTCATTCGGCTCGCGTTTTATTGCCAATTCTCCGCCAGGCACTGTCATGTAGATATGAACATCATACAAAATACCCTTATGTTTATGGCGATGAGGAACCTCCACCACGACCCTGCAGCGCATAATGCGGCTATAAAAGCTGTCTAATTTTTCCGCTCTTTCCTTGATTTGTTCTCTTATAAGCTCAGTAAGCTCAAAATTGCGGGCAGTGATTTGCAAATCTATTTTCATATTAGACCTCTCTTAAATTTTGATATCTCGCAGCTTGCTGCGGGGAGGTTCATTGTTGCATATACTCTAAAAACTATACAGCCCCAAGGTTATGAAACCCCTCAGGGCTGTTGATTATAAGGCAATTAACCCCATTTATTTTTTCTTTCCAGAGGCCTCCTCGGCATGGAATACTGCTTGTTCAGCGTGATTGACGGCTTCTTTTGCATGCTCAATAGCCGATTTTACATGGGGATTGCTGCTCTGTTTGAGATTCTCTTCAAGGTGCTTTATAGACTCCTTTAGATGCATTACACCCTCTTTTCCATGTTTTACCCCTTCTGTTATATGTTCTTCACCCACTGCCAAGGATGCTGCTGGGTTCACCAGGCTGAATGCCACAGCCATAAAAATGGCTAAAAATAAACCTAATGTCATGTGTCGTTTCATGTTATGCCTCCTTAATACTTCCCCGCCTCCCTTCCGGTGAGGGCTTATGGGGTTAATGTATTTTGAACGAAAATTAGTATAGCATGGTTTTGCCGGTTGTCAAGTTTGTTATAAAAATTGGTGGGCCGCGGGAGGCTCGAACTCCCGACCCGCTGATTAAGAGTCAGCTGCTCTGCCAACTGAGCTAGCGGCCCACGTCAGAGTCTAATACCATATTCCCACTGGCGCTTCAAGAAAAATTTTATAAATTTTATTGACAATATTAAAAAATAGGATAGAATTGTTGCCAAATGGTGGAAAATGAAGATCGGTAAAGGACTTTCCAAAAAAGAATTGGTTGCAATCATGGAGGTTATTGAATCCGCCCGGGGTTGCGATGATAAGAGAGATGTGCAAAATCTTATTATCCGGGCTAAAGACCTGCTTGATGCTGATTATTGTATCTGCGGGATAGGAAAAATTCCGGCTGACGCAATATTAGAGCCGTCTGTCATTATTAACGGCAACTATCCGGAAGAATGGGTTAATATGTACAAATCAGAAGGGTTTTATACCAAAGACCCTGTTGTTAAGTTTCATTCCCAATTTGTAATGACACAATTGTGGTCAGATACATTTAAATTTTACAAAGATGAAGAAACAAATAAGTTTCTTCAACATGCCTCCGATTTCGGTCTGAAACATGGTATTTCAAGCGGTGTCCACGACCCTGAATTAGAAAGGACAAGTCTCTTTTCATTTGCATCCAATCGTCAGGGATTTAGTCTGCATCATAAAAAGGTGATGGATATAATTGTCCCGCATCTCCATAATGCCCTTGCCGGGATATATGAATTAGAAAGACCTGTAAACATGGATAATATTCCTGATGTCATTGGAGGGAGTCAGATTATCAGTTATATATAAGATTATAAATTTGCTGCTGGTTCAGGTTTGTAACCTGAACCGCAAATTTCCGGTTCAATTTATAAAATTGAACCAGCGAAAAAAACTTTTTAAGACCTTTTCTAATATTGATTTAGCGGGGTGTTTATGGACTATAAAAGGTTTTCCAAAAAAGAGTTGATGGAGATTCTGGATGTAATCCAGGCCAGTCTTTCCTGCAAAACAGAAATGGATTTTAAATCCCTGCTGGAAAAGACAAAGGGATTGGTAGGCGGAGAACACGGTATCTGCGGTCTGGGGATATATGATGCTAAAGGATTGGTTGATGCTAAAACAATTATAAACAGCAGTTATCCAAAGGAATGGCTCTCTGTATATCAAAAGAAGCAGCTTTATTTCATAGACCCTATTGTTATCCAGCAGTATAAATTTTCCGGCACACAATTCTGGGTTGATACATATAAAAAATACAGGGGTAAAGATATATCTGAGTTTATTTATGATGCGTCTTCTTTTGGTCTTAAATATGGGATAACCTCTGGCATTAAATCCCCGTGTAATAGGATGGGGAGTCTTGTCGCCTTTTCTAACAGTAAAAATTATTTTGAGGAACACCAGAAGGAGATAATGGATGCCATTATCCCTCACCTGCATCAGGCGCTTGTCAGGATATACAGGGTATTGAAGACTGATATTTCATCCCCTCTTACTGCAAGGGAAATGGATATAATTCACTGGATTAAAGAAGGTAAGACAAACTGGGAGATATCTGTGATTTTTAATATCAGTGAAAGGACAGTGAAATTCCATCTGGACAATATAAAGGAAAAACTCGGCGCAGTCAGTAAGACACATGCAGTGGCAATCCTGATGGAGCATGAGCATGAACAGGAAGGGGAACTTGTATCGTAGTCATCCATTCCATGAAATCCGGTCTTCTTTCAAGAGATACCCTTTCAAAATCCCGCCAGTCAAGTAAAACTGTCCCTGCTAATACCCCATCCCCCATTGGCAGGAACTCCCCTACTGGTTCAAAAGGGAAAAGGGATTTTAAATATCTGTAATATCTCTTTTCTACGACGGCTGCCAGGAACCGGGAATTATGGATAAGGCACAAATTATAGACAGCCTTATAAAGCAAATGGCCGATTGTTAGACCTAAATCACCAACCTTATCTGCCCTGCGCTCTTTTTTAATACAGATCCTTGTGAGTTCTACCATGTTTGGAGATTTCTTAAATGGCTTATCCTTTGGAATGAGAGATGCAAATTCCTTTTCGACCATAAAAGGATAACTGGATTGGATGAGGCGGCCATAACCTATAAGAGGCAGATTATCACCTGTCTGCGCAGACAGGTCAAATAACCCAAGAGGGATGGCAAATTTATCATAAGCATCTATTTCTCTTTTATCCGGAGAAGCCGGAACCCATTTAAGCTCATCCACAAAGACATCATGCCTTAAACGAAACGCGGCATCCATCTCCTCATGGGTGGACAGGGTTTTTATCAGATAACTTCCTTCTTGAAAAATCAGTTCCATGCCTGAACTTTTAGCAGGAACCGGTTTTTAATGTAACTGGCAGGAAGCCCAGTTTGATATTTTATAAATTAGGTATAAAATATAAAGTTTTGCTACCTGTCCTTTTGGACAGTTAGTTTTTTCTTGACATGGGTATATAATTTGCTCAATCAAAGTAAACCATCTTAATGCGAAGGCTTATATACATACCGATTATACATGGTGAGATAGACATGGGCTCTCTCGCAGATAGGCTCAAAGAGGAGTACATCGCAAAATTTGGCGAAGACAAATGGAGGGAATATCTGAATGTTACAGACGAACTCTGGAATGAGATAA
>JBBTFC010000009.1:5679-11113 GCA_038042015.1 Deltaproteobacteria bacterium | reverse complement strand
TCAATCACCATCAATGTCTCGTCAGGGTTTACCGAATCTCCCACCTTAACATATATCTTTTTTACAATGCCGTCCATCGGCGTATGCACCTCGTTTTCCATCTTCATTGCCTCTACGGTCAAAAGCGTATCGCCTGCGGAGACCTTTGCCCCTTCGGATACTTTTATGCTTGTAACCTTTCCGGGAATGGGCGCTGTAACATCCCCCTTTTTCATTGCCTTTGGCCTTACTGATGTGGTTGTCGGCTTTGCCTCTATCTCTCCTGCTGTGGAAGGTATAACCTCTGTAAGGGATTCTATCATGACCTCTTCCAGACGGTCGTCTATCTTTAAAAAGAACGGCCTCTTTCCTTCAACCTTGTGGCCTGCGCCTGCAACCTTCACCCGATATGACTCGCCATGCACGGTTATGATAAACTCACTCGGCGCAAGGGAGGCCATTAAAGGCGCATGCTGCGGGAGGGTTTCCTTAATCTCAAGAAGAGGCTCCGGTTTAAGTTTTCCGCTCTCCCTTTGCTCAAAATATTCCAGCGCAACATTTGGGAACAGCGCATAGGAAAGGATGTCTTCAATATTTTTTGCCCTGCCTCCCAACTCTCTTGTAAGCTTGTCAAGCTCCGGCTCAAGAAGGTCCGCAGGCCTGCATGTAATGGGCTCCTCGCTCCCTATCGCCTTTTTCTGAATTTTTTTGTCTATCTTTCCCGGCGGTGTTCCGTAAAGCCCCTTGAAATAATTCTTTGTTTCGCTGGTTATTACCTTATATCTCTCTCCTGTAAGTATGTTAAGGGTCGCCTGTGTTCCGACAATCTGGCTTGTCGGCGTGACAAGCGGCGGATAGCCCATGTCCTTTCTTACCTTTGGTATCTCTTCAAGGACATCATTCATTTTTTCAATTGCATTCTGCTCCTTCAGTTGAATAGCCAAATTTGAAATCATCCCACCCGGTATCTGGACAACAAGGGTTTTTGTGTTTATGCCGGTATATTCGCTTTCAAATCTTTTATATTTTCTGCGAATATTTCTGAAATATTCCGCTATATCCGCCAGAAGGGCAATGTCGAGACCTGTATCATACGACGTGCCTTGCAATGCCTCAACAATGCTTTCAGTGGGAGGCTGCGCTGCGCCTGATGCAAGAGAGGAAATAGCAGTATCAATTATCTCTGCGCCTGCCTCTATTGCCTTAAGGTAGCTCATTGATGCAAGGCCGCTTGAATCATGCGAATGGATATGGATGGGAAGTTTTATCCGCTCCTTAAGGCTTTTTACCAGGTCGTAGGCAGCATAAGGCGTCAGAAGTCCGGCCATGTCCTTTATGCAAATAATATCAGCGCCCATGTCCTCAAGTCGCAAGGCCATTTCCACGAAACCTGCATGGCTGTGAATAGGGCTTGTTGTATAACATACAGACGCCTCCACAGTTGCGCCCATTGTCTTTACCGCCTTTAATGCGGTCTCTATATTTCTTATGTCGTTCAGCGCATCAAATATGCGGAATATGTCCATCCCGTTTTTTACGGCGCGTTCAATGAATTTTTTAACAACATCGTCGGGATAATGCCGGTAGCCGACAATATTCTGGCCGCGTAGCAGCATCTGAAGTTTTGTATTGGGCAGGGCCTTTCTTAAATCCCTGAGCCTCTGCCACGGATCTTCCCTTAAAAACCTGAGGCAGGTGTCAAATGTTGCGCCGCCCCACACCTCAAGGCTGAAATATCCCACCTTATCAAGTTTTTCCGCAATAGGCAGCATATCCTCTGTCCGCATCCTTGTTGCAAGAAGCGATTGATGCGCATCCCGCAATACTGTGTCGGTGATTTTCACTCTATGGTTTTTGGTTTTATTTTTGGACATATATTCTCCAATCCTGCCTCTTGCTGTATTTAAAATCCATGATACGCCGCAATTGCCGCGGATATAGCCGCCACCTTATCAATCGGGTCTTCAAATTCAGCGTAATCCAGAAGCTCCGGTTTTCTGTCTATATAGCCGGTGTCAAAATTGCCGCTTCTGAAATCCGGGTCATTCATTATCTTTCTCAGAAACGGGATTGTGGTCTTTACCCCGCGTATTACAAATTCATCCAGAGACCTGTTCATCCTCCTTACAACCTCATCCCAATCCATGCCGCGCACCACCAACTTTGCCACCATGGAGTCGTAATAGTCTGGTATTACATAATCCTTATATATTGCCCCGTCTATCCTCACGCCGATGCCGCCCGGCGAATAATACGCAGTAACCCTCCCGCCGTTCGGGCGGAAATTATGTTTCGGGTCCTCTGCGCATATCCGGCATTCCATTGCAAAGCCCCTTATCAGGATATCTCCCTGTTTAATGCCGAGCGGCTTGCCTGCTGCTATCTCTATCTGTTTTTTAACAAGGTCAATCCCTGTTATCTCTTCTGTTATTGTATGCTCAACCTGTATCCTTGTATTCATCTCAAGGAAATAAAAATTTCTTTTGTCGTCAACAAGGAATTCCACTGTCCCTGCATTCGTATAATTTGCGGCCATTGCAGCCGTTACAGCGGCATTGCCCATCTTTTCTCTCATGGCATTATCAAGTATAAGCGACGGCGCAATCTCTATGAGCTTCTGGTGCCTCCTCTGGATTGAGCAGTCCCTCTCGCCGAGGTGGATGATGTTCCCGTGCTTATCCGCAAGGATTTGAAATTCTATATGATGGGCCTTTTCGATATATTTTTCAATAAATACATCGGATACGCCAAATGCCGCCTTTGATTCAGAACGGGCAATCTCCATGTTTTTTATAAGCCCTTTTTCATCCCTTGCAACCCTTAATCCCCTTCCGCCGCCTCCGCCGGACGCCTTTATCATTACAGGATAGCCGATCTCTTTCGCAAATGCCTTAGCCTCATCCATATCCTTAAGGCTTCCTTTGGTCCCGGGGACAATCGGCACGTTTGCCTTTCTCATCAACTCCCTTGCCTTTACCTTGTCGCCCATGTTGGCAATAGCCTTGCTGGTTGGGCCGATAAAGGTTATGCCGTTTTTTTCGCACAGTTCGGCAAAGCTTGGTTTTTCAGAAAGAAAGCCATAGCCAGGATGAATGGCGTCCACGTCAACCTTAAGGGCAAGGTCAACAAGCCTATGGATATTAAGATAGCCTTCAATAGGGCCTGGGCCTACAAGATAAGACTCGTCGGCCTTCTTGACATAAAGGGAAGTTGCATCAGCCTCTGAATAGATGGCAACAGTGGCGATATCAAGCTCCTTGCACGCCCTTATGACCCTTGTGGCTATCTCTCCTCTATTTGCTACAAGAACTTTTTTAAACATAAAGTTTCCTTTAAGAGCAGGTTTAAATTAGCCTATTTAATAATTTCCTGTCAAGCCTAATTGTCAATATTTTGCAGATAAACTTTGTGCTATAATAAAACTCTAAGGCTGAGGCCTTGAACTGTATTATAACTTAACCCTTTTAGGGTTGAAAATGGGAGGCAGGCTATGAAAAAGGTTTTAATACCACTGGCGCAGGGTTTTGAAGAAATCGAGGCCCTTGCTGTTGTAGATATTTTACGGAGGGCAGGGATAGAGGTGATAATGGCAGGAACGGCTGATAATCCTATAGAAGGAAGAAACAAAATAAAAGTTCTATCAGATGCGCCTCTTGATTCTGTAAAAGACCAGGACTTTGATATGATTGTCCTGCCTGGCGGCGCGGCTGGCACGGAAAATCTCAAAAAGGATGTGCGTGTAAAAGAAATAGTAGAAAGACTTTATAAAAAAGACAGGTTCATTACAGCCATCTGCGCTGCGCCCACAGTGCTTTCTGCCATCGGCATAACAGCAGGCAGAACTGTTACAAGCCATCCCACGGTAAGAACAAAGCTGGACAAAGAAAAAATATCAGACGAAAGGGTTGTGGTTGACGGCAATATAATAACAAGCCAGGGACCAGGCACTGCCATAGAATTTGCCTTCAAATTGGTGGAGGCGCTTTTGGGAAAAGAAAAGGCCGCAGAGGTTAACAAAGGGGTGCTGGCAAGGATTTAGTTAAAAGGCAGGTTGGGCGGCGGAAACAATAGATAGCCTCCGACACCCAACGCGCGCATTATACCGCTTACTGATTCTTTTTCTCTTTCACCATTTCAACCCCAAGCTCTTTTGCTGTCTTCATCATCCACAGGTTCATAAAGCCCATTGCCGCGTTCCCGTCTGCTGCTCCATGCGGCCCGCTGTTCATGGTTATATCAGGCACCCACTTCTGTTTGCCGAGTTCCTTTGCCAGAACAGTCATGACATTTACATAGGCATCAAGTTTCTGCTGTAACGCCCCATCGGCTTTGTAAATAAGCCTTTTCTTTTCAGCCAATCCTTCCCCTTCGAGGATGTCCGCCCTTTTCTTGCTTTCAGCGCTCTGCGCCATTATTTTCGCCACATCAAGCGCCTTCTGCGCCTCTATAACCGCCCTGGTCTTCTCAAGTTTCTCAATCTCTACTTTTCTTGTAGCGATATTGGTTTCCTTTTCCCTTTCCAGTTTTCCCACCTCAACTTTTTTTTGCGCCTCAATGACAGCCACTGCCTTTGCCTCTTCCGCCTCAACCTCGGATTTCTTCTTCCTTATCATGGCCTCATATTCAGCGACTGTAACGTTCTTTTTGCCGAGTTCTTCTGCGGCAAGCCTTTCCTGTATTGCCCTCTCCGCGGCAATCTTGGCCGCGATGGTTTTCTGGAGCGCCTCCATTTTTGTCTTTATGAGATTTTCCGTCTCAGTCTCATATCGGATCTCCGTTACCTGGAACTGTTTGAACTTTATGCTGTACCTCTCAAGTGGGTTTTCATTTCTCAGGAGCCTGTTATTATCGGTCTTTATCTTGACAGATATCTTTTTGGTAACATCGCCGGTTCTCTGATCCTTTTCCTCTTTTATCATTTCCTCGGTCATATATGTGCCCTTCTCAATCTGATCCCTTGACCACTCCGAGAATATGGCCCTTTTTGTCGTATATGACTCCCCGGAGCTCATGAGCGCGGCGGTGAGCACGACAGACTCCTTTATCGTGGGTATTATTCCGGTCTCAAGGAGATTCCTGAAGCTTCTGAATTTCATATGGAGAAGCCCCAGTTTTTCTTCATCCTTAGGAAGGTCGAAAAACGCCATTCCGGATATCCACCCGATGGAGCCGTCATTGAATCGCACCTCTATTTCTTCCGCCATCTCCGGGTCGCTTTCTCTGTTCTTTCTTGGCCTAGCTTTTTCCTTGCCTCCGGCTGCTTTCTCAGTCTGAGCGAATTTGAAGGTTCCTGCCTCCCTGTATTTTGTGATTGTTCCGAAGCACTGACAGAATATGCCCGGCTTGGAAACAATTGTGACCTTCCCTGTCAACAGGGACTGTTTGACTGTAATATAGCCAGCCTCATTTATTTCCATGAGACCGAACAAGCCGCCTACGGCAATAAACCCGGTAA
>JBBTFC010000009.1:0-5579 GCA_038042015.1 Deltaproteobacteria bacterium | reverse complement strand
TCGCTTATGTCAAGCCCGACATACTCTTCTTCCTGGCTTACCCGCAGACCCATAACAAGACCGATAAGGCGCCAGAGCACATACGTGCTTAAGGCGACAAAAATGCCGACAGCCGTAATCCCTATAAGCTGCGTGCCAAGAAGCGATATGCCGCCTCCATAGAAGAGCCCTTCCTCCCGGTCAAGCAGCCCCACTGCCGCCGTCCCCCAGATGCCGTTTATCAGATGCACAGGTATCGCGCCCACAGGGTCGTCTATCCTGCGTCTGTCAAGGAATATTATGAAGTAGACTACAAGTATACCGGCCGCAAGGCCTATTATTACCGCGCCGCCTATGTTTACCGCTGAACAGCCGGCGGTAATTGCGACAAGGCCTGCAAGCGCGCCATTAACCATCATGCTCAGGTCCGGTTTGCCTATGAGTATCTCTGATACGATTGTCGCGCTTAAAACACCGGCAGCAGCCGCCAGCGTGGTATTGACGGCAACCAGCGCTATCGTCTCAGGCGTTGCTGCCATAGCGCTTCCGGCGTTGAAGCCGAACCAGCCGAGCCAGAGCAGAAACATGCCCAGGGCAGCCATGGTCTGGTTGTGGCCGGGTATGGGATTTATCCTTCCGTCCTTTTTAAACTTGTTCATACGAGGGCCAAGTACGATAGCGCCGGTAAGCGCCGCCCACCCGCCGACAGAATGGACTACCGTGGAGCCGGCAAAATCAACAAAACCCATCGAATCCAGCCACCCGCCGCCCCATATCCAGTGTCCGGTTATGGGATAGATGATGGCGACCAGCACAACGGAAAAGGCGATAAATGAAAAATACTTTATCCTCTCCGACACCGCGCCGGACACAATGTGCGCGGAGGCGGCCACAAATACCATCTGGAAAAGAAACTTTGCGTGGAGTGGAAGGGCAGTCCATGCCAGCGCGCTGAAAATACCTGAATACTGCCCGGCCACAGCAGGGCTGTTATCCTCACCCGTGAGCATCCATCCTGTAGAGCCGATGAAAAACGAGCCGTCGCTGAACATGAGGCCAAATCCGATAAGCCAAAAGGTAAGGCTTGCTATGGAGAAGATGACTATGTTCTTTGCAAAGATATTCACGGTATTTTTTGACCTGCACAGGCCTGACTCAAGCATTCCAAAGCCGGCATTCATCACGAAAACAAGAACCGCCGAGAGTATGACCCAAACTGTATCAAGTGCGATCTTTATCTCCCCTATCTGCTCAATTGAAGACATCTCTGTTAACCTCCCTCCTTTATTAATCTGCCTGTTGCTGTATGTTTTCTTTTATATTGAAACCTTTTTCATGACACCGACTGCATACGTTGACCGCGTTTGTCGTAAGAAATTTTATGTCAGGGTTCCCCTTAATGTGTCCTTTGTGGCAGTCAACGCATGACACCTTTTCCATAGTCCAGTGGTTTTTTTCCGAATGGAATGCCATACGTCTATCCCCCTGCGCTGCCTTGCCCCTTGTATGACACCTGACACATGCCTCCGAATGTGGAAGTTTATTGGACTCCTGCAGATTTCCATGGCACCTGCGGCACCCCGATGTCCGCCCCTCGTCCTTGAATTCCTTAATATGGAATCCGGCCAATGTCTCAGGCGCATCCGTATCCGATGCAGACCCCCGTACAAACGACCTGTGAAGATGGCATTCGTCGCATGAATCGCTCCATACATGAACAGGCAATGCCAATAGAAACACCGCTATTATCAGCGCTGTTTTGCCAAAAGATGCAACTGCATTTTCGGGGTTAAGATGCGCCTTCACGATATTCGCCTCTCCTCTTAGACTCAATCTCCATCAACTCAAGCGGGTGTTCATGTTCCATCACCGCGTATTTCGTCCTTCCGGTAAGCCATGAGAAATCCATTGGAAAAACAAGCGGGTTTAAAACAGTCTGATATATATGCTGGACAAAAATAACAAGGACCGCGAGTATGGCCTCCCACCCGTGTATCATCTGCGCGTAATATAAGAGCGAAATAGGTATCTTCTTAATCAGGGGGACAAAACCCCACATGAGAAAACCGGTTGATATGATTATGCAGGCGCCCACAACCGTAGCCCAATATTCCAGCTTCTGATACCACGTGTATCTGCCCATGAGCGGCATGTTATCCGTCCTATCGAACAAGTAGCTGAGATGCAGCAAGGCGTCGAGGAAATCCTTTTTTGAAAGAATGACCTTTCCAGGCGGCCTGCGCAGCAGAACATACGGGATTATATGCGCCAGCGCCGTTCCTATAAAAACAACTGCCGCTATGCGGTGGATAACAGACCTCATTGCCGGCCCTCCGGCAGCCCACACAATAGCGCCTGAAAATACAGAATCAGGAAACTTGAGCGACAGGCCTGTTGCTGCAAGAACGATAAAAGCGATGGCCCAGAAAAAGTGCTGCAATCTCCATGCGAGGGAAAAACGATTTATCGTCTTTTCCTCGCTGCCCGGCCCGTGGCTGTAAGTCATCTTTGTTTTTTTTATAAAGTCGCGGGTTGACATAAGGGTGAAGAAACCGACCACGCCTATTATCATCGTGATATACGATGAGTTTATTACAGAGGCGATGGAGAACAATCCAAACGCAACAGGGTCTCTGAAGTGAGTGACCTTTCTTGTAGAATCCCTGCTGAGCGTGTGTATCATCATCTCATCCGCATCCGGCCCCAGCGCTGCTGCCTCGCCGTGGCAGCCCGCGCAGATATTGCCTATATTCTTCGCATTGAGGGCCGACCCCGGGTCATCCGGCGGCAATTCATGCCCCATGTGGCAGTATGCGCATGTCGGCGCAAGTGTATTGCCGAGAACAAACTGTTTGCCGTGAAATGTGCTCATGTATGAGTCCAGCATATCCTTATGGCATCTCCCGCAGGTTTTCAGATCATTACCCTTATAAAGCCGTGAATCCGTGTTGGATGCCGCAGAGACACTATGCGGATCGTGGCAGTCAATGCAGCTTATGCTTTTCCCTTTCCGGTTTGCAATGCCGTGCACACTCGCATTGAATTCGTCAAGCCTTTCTTTGTGGCACCCGCCGCATACCCCGACAAAATACATCTTTGTCTCTTTAGCGGCCGGCCTCTCCACCATAAATGCATGGGCGCTTTCCTTCGTAGTTGCGGTAACGGCCTTATAAAAATCCTCTTTCTCCATCTCTTTTTTAAGATGGCAGTCAACACATGCAACACCTGCCTCTGCATGGCGGCTCTTGAGCCAGGGTCTTATGGCATCATACCTGGCCGGTCTCTTATTTTCCTGATGGCAGTTTCTGCACTCCCTGCCTTCTTCTCCATCACCGAGATTGCCGGACTGCGCCATAGCGGTTGATATCAGCAAAAAAAATGCCCCTAATGCTAATAGTTCACGCAATAAGATAATATTTAATCTCTCTTGACGCCCGGACATCCTTTTCCTTCCTTTTCCACAATAATAGAGTCGGAAAAACTGTGGCCGCTCTCTTTGTGTCTTTTTGCATGGAATAACTCCGTAACCCTCGAAACATGACGCATGAAAAAGCCGCTCTTTTCTTCCTTGACTGTATCCTTCTGCTTATAAAAGCTATGACACGTCGCGCAAAGCCCGGCCCTGTCAAGAGACCTCAGGTCTTTCACCCTGTGATAGCCGGGAAAATCACCGGGGTCATAAATCAACTTCCCCTCTTTAATGGATTCCACACTGTGGCAGACAACGCATGTAACACCCTCGGTCTGTGCCTTTCCTTTCAGCGCCCTCTTCGTGGCTTCAAAGATATCCCCGGAGATAATCAACTCAGGCGCATGGCATCTGAAACAAAAACCTCCTTCATCCGTCCCCTCCCTCAAGAGGTGCTCTTTAAGCGCCTTGCGAAATTCCTCTCCCATGATTGAACGCGCATGAGCGGAAGATTTCCATTCGCGGAAGTTATCGACATGACAGCTTCCGCAAGCGCCTGCGCGCGGAAGCACGGCTGCCCCCGCGGATGACAGCATTATCAACATAATCATGAAAGGTAATACATGTCTCATTACTGCTACTCTCCGAACTCAACCTTTTCCGGTGCGATGTTAAGCTTGAGCTCTAATTTATTAAGGCGTCTTAACTTGTTCGCCTCATCTTTTATCCTGGACAGTTTCAATTTCATCGGCGCATTGCCGTACCAGTGGGTGTAATCAGGGCTGAAGTGATAAGCCCCCTTCCATGTGTGCACAAGGTCAAACTTGTACATCTCGAAGAACAGCGCCTCAATGCCGGATGTCTGCTCATAAAGCTGGTGCGAGGTGAGCAGGAGGTTGTAACCTGAGAATGGGTTCTCAGGCCGTTCATCCGGCATTGGGTTAAGAAGCCCCAGATTATAGAGGTCTTCTATCTCCTTTATACCCTCGCCGACAACGGCATCGCTTGCTATTTTCACGCCGTCCGCAACTGAAAGCTTATGCTCCGCGAATCTATTAGAATGGCAGTTAATGCAGACGCGCAGCATCTTGCCCCTCTCCCGCGTGAAATCCTCGCCGGTAATCTCATTCATAAATATCCCGCTTGGGCTTTTTTTACTGGAGTGCCCGCTGTTAGTCTGGCCGATGAATTTGCCCTGAGAGGCACCTCCTATGGTAATGCCCTGGCTCACATCATGATTTCCTCCGGACATATGGCACGTTACACAGGTCGGCACCCTGCCGCCGTCTTCAAAGCCTTTGCCCTCAATCTTAAAGATGACACCGTGTTTTGAGGATTCGTAATACTCAAGCTGGGCATGGTCAGGCCCCATATGACATGTGCCGCACGCATCAGGTTCCCTTGCCTCTTTCGGTTTGAATGCGTGTCTTGTATGGCATGAATCGCATTTATTCTCAATGCTGTGGCATGTCCCGCAGCCGCCTTCCTGCATCTCGGAGTACTGGGCAAGGTATCGGCCTGCCACGCCACTTTTGCCTCCTACGGCAATAATATTTTTCCAGCCTACGCCATGTTTCCCTCCCTTGTGCTGCATTACCCTTGCTGCATGGCACTTTCCGCAGGTATCAGGGGTCGGCATGATGAGGTTTGAATGGTCGTTATGACAATTCGCACAGCCCACGTCTTTCTTGAAATGCTTGCTATCCTCCCAGTCCTTTACGACGACAGGAGTTAAAACCTTGTGGCACTTTATGCAGTCAGGTCCTGCGCCCTCGACACGAGGCGGTTTATACTCGTATGGGTTGGAGTAACCCCTTCCTGCCTCCTTCCACTTTTCCGTAACCGGCGCATTCCTTTTATGATAACTCTTCAGTGGAAGCGGCAGTCCTTCATCTGCGGCAAAACTGCTGGAATAAACTGCGCATAAGAACAAACAGATAAGCGCATATATAAGATTCTTCTTCATAAAACTCCTTTCTATACACAACATTAAAGATGATTAGTGTATGCAGGCAAAAAAAACGCCTTATTCCCTATAATCCGAAAAATATTAATTCGGGTTTAAAGGGAATAAGGCGTCATTGCCTTAATCAAATACATCCACGATTACAGCATTGTAACCGTCATATTTTGTTGCACTGTCTTTAATAAATAAGACTTTGCAAGTTTAATGCCAATCCTTACAATCGGC
>JBBTFC010000008.1:0-7922 GCA_038042015.1 Deltaproteobacteria bacterium | reverse complement strand
ATCCTTATCAGGTTTCGGGAGTATAAGCGCCGCAGTCATATTGTCTTCTTTCAGATACTGTCTTGTTATGCGCTTTATATCCTCAGATGTGACCTTTGATATGCCTTCAAGATATTGTTTTTCATAGGCTATATCTCCTGCCGTAACCTCAAAGTGTCCGAGTTGTCCTGCCCTTCCTTCCATGGTCTCGCGCTCATATACAAAGTCGCTTTCAAGATTCAGTTTTGCCTTACTCAGTTCGGTAACCGAAACCCCGTTGTTCTTTATACTGTAAATCTCCTTCAAAACCGCTTCTATTGTTCTTTTTGCATTCTTTGCCTCAAGGGTTGCATTTACAAAAAATACACCAGGCTCTTTCGGCGTCATGGCATATGTTGAGATGCTGTGGACAAGCTGTTGTTTTTCTTTAATACCCTGATAGAGCCTTGAGCTTTCCCCCTGGCCGAGGATATTCGCCAGCACATCTATTACATATGTGTCAGGATGGCTCATCTCAGGTATGTGAAATGCCATGCCGAGGTGGGTTTCTTTTATCTCATCCTCTGCTATATTTGTTTTAAGTTCTTTTTGAGAAGGCTCGGCTGGCCTTGGTTTATGCGGTTCAGGGGCTGGTTTAAAATCCTTGAAACTGTTTTTTATGGCATCCAGCGCCTTGTTTTTATCAAAGTCTCCAACCACTACCAGAACCATATTGTTTGGGATATACCACTTTTTGAAGAAATCCAGAATCTGTTCCCGTGAAAATGTTTTTACCGTATCAGTAAATCCTATAACAGGTCTTTTATACGGATGGGTTGTGTATGCGGTGGAAAAGATATTTTTGTAAAGCTTCCTGCCGGGGTTATCCTCTCCCATCCTGATTTCTTCAAGCACAACCTCAAGCTCTTTTTTAAGCTCATCCGGGTCAAATGAGGAGCGCTGTATTGCATCCGATATTATATCAAGCCCTGTATCAAAATATCTGCTTGCCACTGCCAGGTGATATACTGTCTGGTCATACGATGTATAGGCATTTATATAACCGCCCGCTGCCTCAACCTCGCCTGCAATCTGCCCAACCTTTCTCTTTTCAGTTCCTTTAAAAAGCATGTGCTCAAATACATGGGCAATGCCGGCCTCCTTATCATTCTCATCCGCGCCGCCCGCCCGGACAAACATCTGAAACGCCACAACCCTGGCAGAATGACCTTCTTCAAGGATGACTGTCATGCCGTTGTCTAATTTGGTCTTGAATACATCCTTTGTCTGGGCATTTGCATAGCTTGAAAATATACAAATCAAAACCACAGCCGTTAAAACACTCAAACTTGTCGTGAGCTTGCCGAACTGAACCCTTAATCTCATATCATGCCCCCTTGTTTTCAATCGTTTGTCCAAACTACCAAACAGCTTAAACAAATAAAAACATTTTTTCAATACATTATTTTTCACATGTATATTTTGAAAGGTGATGGTGAGTGATTACATTCTCCTTTACATTCTTTATTTGTTTTCTTAGAATAAAACACCATGGGATTTAAAGAAGATTTGGATATACTTGATGTAAAGATAAACAAGCTTAAGGTAGGCTATGAGCAGTATTTTGCAAAAGTTCTGAAAAAAGAACCCGCTGCCTTAAGAGATGAGATAGACCGTATTATTTTAAAATACAGCAACCAGCCTACCACTAACACATCTTTGAAATTCAGATATTCAACCCTTACCTCAAAGTACACCTCTTATAAACAATTCTGGGACAGGATACTCCGGCGGATTGAGGATGGAAACTATGAGAGAGGCGCCGGATTTGGGGTAATATCACCTGCAACGGCGGCAAATACAGAATCCATGCAAAGGTCAGGAACAACCCCTGCTTCTTCGGAAGGACTCAAAAAAGAAATGCCGGACAGCGACAGCAGATTCAAGACTGTCTATCAGCAATTTATGGAGGCGAAAAAAAGCTGTCAGGACACATCGGGGGATATGTCTTATGGAAAATTCACACAGGCTATTATTCAGCAGACAGAAAAGGTAAAAAAAGATATGAAATGTAGTGATGTGGAATATAAGGTTGTTGTGAAAGATGGGAAGACCAAGATAACCATTATACCGATAAGCAAGAAATAATTGCTGGCGCGATTTTAACCACTGTCATCACGGTTTTGCCTCTTGAGAAATTGTTTCGGTAAGGATTATTACCCTATCAGGGCCTGCCTCAGCATATCCTGCGCCTATAGTAATGCGCGTTGTATCCTTCCCGATTTTATAACTAAGTTCACCCGGCTTTAAGATTGTAAGCAGCGGCGCATGGCCTGTAAGCACACCAAATTCGCCTTCGCTTCCAGGGGCTGTCATTCCCTCAACCTGTTTGGAAAGGGCAATTTGCGTGGGTGTTACTATTTCAAGTAAGAATGTGTTCATATTAGTTGATAGCTGATAGCTCATGGCTGATAGTAATACAAATACAATACTATGAGGCTATGAACCATGAGCTATGAGCTACGTAACTTCTCCGCCTTTTCAAGAGCCTCTTCTATTGTGCCAACCAGGTAGAATGCCTGCTCAGGGATGTCATCATACTTGCCTTCGGCAATCTCTTTAAAGCCTTTGATAGTGTCCTTTACGCCAACATATTTGCCGGGCGAGCCTGTGAATGCCTCTGCGACAAAGAACGGCTGGCTTAAGAACCTCTGTATCTTTCTTGCCCTTGAAACTATCAACTTATCATCTTCTGAAAGTTCATCCATGCCAAGGATGGCTATTATATCCTGAAGGTCTTTATATTTCTGCAATACCTGCTGAACCTTTCTTGCAACCGAATAATGTTCCTCGCCTATAATTTGCGGATCAAGAATTCTTGAAGTGGAATCAAGGGGGTCAACCGCAGGGTAGATGCCCAATTCTGCTATCTGTCTTGAAAGAACGGTTGTTGCGTCCAGATGGGCGAATGTTGTCGCAGGCGCAGGATCTGTAAGGTCATCGGCAGGCACATATATGGCCTGGACAGACGTGATAGACCCTTTCTTGGTTGATGTGATTCTCTCCTGCAATTCACCGATATCTGTTGAAAGTGTAGGCTGGTAGCCGACTGCGGAAGGGATTCTTCCCAAAAGCGCTGAGACCTCTGAATTTGCCTGAACAAACCTGAAGATATTATCTATAAAGAGAAGCACATCCTGGTTTTCTTCATCTCTGAAATATTCTGCGACAGTGAGGGCTGTTAACGCAACCCTTGCCCTTGCCCCAGGCGGCTCGTTCATCTGACCGTAGATAAGGGCTGTCTTGTCAATAACCCCGGATTCCTTCATCTCGAGCCATAGGTCATTGCCTTCCCTTGTTCTTTCGCCGACGCCGCCGAATACGGAAAAACCGCCGTGCTGCATGGCAACATTATTTATAAGCTCCATAATCAGAACTGTTTTCCCAACGCCCGCGCCCCCGAAGAGCCCTATCTTGCCACCCTTCAGATACGGTGTCAGGAGGTCTATAACCTTTATGCCTGTCTCAAAAACCTCCACTGTTGTTGATTGCTGATCAAATGAAGGCGCCGGCCTGTGGATAGGGTATTTTTTATCTGCCTTTACTGGTCCAAGTTCATCAACAGGCTCTCCAATCACATTCAATATCCTTCCAAGTACCCCCTTCCCCACAGGGACTAAAATACCATCGCCTGTATCCAACGCATCCATTCCCCTTACAAGGCCTTCCGTTGAATCCATAGCAATGCATCTCACAGTATTTTCACCAAGGTGCTGTGCGACCTCCAGAACCAGATTCCACTTTTGGTCATTTATGCTGGGGTTGGTTACCTTTAGCGCATTGTATATTGCCGGCAGATGACCAGGTTGAAATTCTATATCCAGAACCGCTCCGATGACCTGCGTTACCTTGCCTATATTCTTCTTTTCCATTGAAAAACCTCCGTTATTAGTTCATGGCTCATAGCTGATAGCAAAAGATTTTTTACTATGAGCTATGAGCTAATAGCTATCCTTTAAGCGCCTCTGCCCCGCCGATAATCTCCATCAATTCTTTTGTAATCGCCGCCTGGCGCAGTCTGTTGTATTTCAATGTAAGGCCTTCTATCATCTCTTTGGCATTCTTTGTCGCAGAGTCCATCGCAGCCATTCTTGCGCCGTGTTCGCTGGCTGCTGATTCCAGAAGCGCCATGAATATCTGCACCTCTATATATTTTGGCAAGATATCGGCAAGGATTGCCTCCTGAGACGGCTCATAGATATATTCTGTGGCTTCTTCGCTCTCTTTTGGCGATTCAATCGGCAGAAGCCTCTGAATTACAAGTTCCTGGCTCAACGCAGATTTAAATTCGCTGTATATGAGATATGTTTCATCAAATGTTTCTTTTATGTGTGAATCCACAATTTCTTTTGCAATCTCTGCGGCAGCGGTATACTTAGGCCTGCCTGAGCCGACAGGCCTCTCCTGTCTTATGGTTAAACCCCTGCGTTTGAAATAGTCCTTTGCTTTTTTGCCTATAAGATTAAGGGTTATCCCGGTATTGTCAGTATTTTTTCTTATGAAACCTTCCGAGGCCCTTATTATATTGCTGTTAAAGCCGCCGCACAATCCCCTGTCTGATGTAACAATAACAAGTTCCACCCTTCCGCCCCCCTTTTTTGAGAGCAGGGGATGCGCATCAGGCCTGACCCTTGAAGATAGGCTGTTGATGATATCCAGCATCTTTTGCGAATAAGGACGCGCTGCAAGGATATCGTCATGGGCGCGCTTCAACTTTGCGGCAGCAACCATCTTCATTGCCTTTGTAATTTGCTGGGTGTTTTTTACACTCTTTATTCTGCGTTTTATGTCTTTTAAGCTGGGCATAATATTAGTTCATGGCTCATAGCTGATAGCAAAAGATTTTAAAGATTTTTTACTATGAGCTATCAGCTTTTTTTACTTTCCTTCTGCCACAAATAACCCTTTAAAGTCGTCAAACGCCTTAATCAGCTTCGGCTTAATGATGTCGTCTATTGCCTTTTTTTCCTTAAGCTCTTTAATCAGTTCAGGGTGTTTTGTGTCAAAGAATGTATAAAGCTCTTCTTCGTATTTTTTGAGAGCTGCAACAGGATAACCGTCCACATAGCCATTTGTTGCAGCAAAGATAATCAATACCTGCTTTTCAACAGGCAGGGGTTTATACTGCCCCTGCTTCAATATCTCAACAAGCCGTGAGCCTCTCGCAAGCTGTCTCTGTGTTGCGACATCAAGATCGCTTCCGAACTGCGCAAATGCCGCAAGTTCCCTGTATTGCGCAAGTTCAAGCCTTAACGTGCCCGCCACCTGTTTCATTGCCTTTACCTGCGCGCTTCCGCCAACACGGGAAACCGAGAGGCCGACATTTATTGCAGGCCTTACGCCGGCATAAAAGAGATCTGTCTCAAGATATATCTGGCCGTCTGTAATGGATATGACATTAGTCGGAATGTATGCGGATACATCGCCTGACTGGGTTTCAATAATAGGAAGCGCTGTTAAAGAGCCGCCGCCAAGCTCATCCTTTAATTTAGCAGCCCTCTCAAGTAGTCTTGAGTGAAGATAGAATACATCGCCCGGATAAGCCTCTCTGCCCGGCGGCCTTCTCAAAAGAAGGGACAATTGTCTGTATGCAACAGCATGTTTTGAAAGGTCATCATATATTATAAGCGCGTGTTTTCCGTTATCTCTGAAATGTTCACTGATGGTGCATCCTGTATAAGGCGCTATAAATTGAAGCGGCGCTGCTTCGCTTGCTGTTGCGGAAACAACCAAGGTATAATCCATTGCGCCGGACTGTTTAAGCTTTTCAACCACCTGCGCAACAGTGGATTGTTTCTGTCCTATGGCAACATAGATGCAGAATACACCCTGGCCTTTCTGGTTTATTATTGTGTCTATGGCAACCGCTGTCTTTCCGGTCTGTCTGTCGCCGATTATCAGTTCCCTCTGCCCCCTGCCAATAGGTATCATGCCGTCTATCGCCTTAATACCTGTCTGGAGCGGCTCTTTAACAGGCTTTCTGTCAACTATGCCCCTTGCCTTAACTTCAACGCGCCGCGTGGTTTGTGCCTCTAATGGCCCCTTGCCGTCTATTGGAACGCCGAGGGCATTTATAACCCTTCCCATAAGTCCTTCGCCTACAGGAACTTCCACGATTTTGCCTGTCCTCTTAACTACATCCCCTTCCTTAATCTTATAATCCTCTCCGAAAATGGCTGCGCCGACATTGTCCGCTTCCAGATTTAAAACCATGCCGCGTATATTATGCGGGAATTCCAAAAGCTCGCCTGCCATTGCCTTTTCAAGGCCATAGATTCTGGCAATGCCGTCCCCAACCGATATAACAGTTCCGACCTCTTTTACATCTATTGCCTTCTCGAACCCTTTAATTTGAGTTTTAATAAGCTGACTTATTTCTTCTGCCTTAATCATATCAAATCACCCCTTGTATTATTTTTTCTTTAACCCTTTCCAACTGGGTTTTTATGCTTCCGTCCAGTATGGTGTTTCCAATCCGAAAAACAAGTCCGCCGATAAGCGCGGGGGTTTTTTCAACCGTAAGAATAATCTCTTTGTTGGTCAATTGATGAAGCTTTTTAGTAATTTCATCAATACGATTTTTATCCAGCTCTGCGGCTGATTCCACGGTTACCTTGATTCTGCCTGACAATTCATTTTCCAATATGGAATATGCGGCGTTTATATCTTCAATTATTCCTATGCCTCTATTCTTTGTTAAAATGGCTAAAAATCTTTTGACAGTATCGGAGATTTCTAAGACATCCCCCACCTTTTTTATAAGGCCGTGTCTGTCTTCCAATTTATACATGGGATTGAGGGCAAACCTCTTGAGTTCAGGGTTAGCGGCAAATACAGTTGAAATATCTCTCAACTCTTTGCCTATTTCCTTATATCTCTTTTCCTCTTGCCCCAGTTCAATCAGGGCCTTTGCATATCTTTTAGCAACAGCGCTTTTTTTCATAATTATGCCATAATTGCACGAATAAATTCGTGCCGTTTATTAATGCAGTCTGACCTTTTCCAGATACTCCTTTATAAGCCTTTCATGGTCAGCGGCGCTAAGTTCGCCCCGCAGTATCTCTTCTGCCATCTCAACAGCCACCTTCGCAATCTCTCCCTTAATCTCTTCCTTTGCCTTCTTAATCTCCTGTTCTGCCGCAAGCCTTGCCTGTTCTTGTATCCTGTCGGCCAGCTTAATAGCCTCTTCTATAATTCTTTTCTTTTCAATCTTTCCTTCTTCCCTTATCTCCTGATAAATCTCTTCTAACCTTTTATCAAGAGAACTGAATTTCAGTTCAAACTCCTTTACCTTTCTTTCAGCATCTTCCTTTGCCTTTTTAGCCTCTTCCAATTCAGCTATTATTGACTTCTTTCTATCAGCAAAAAAATCTTTTACCTTTAAATACCTAAGCATTAAAAATAGCGCCAGAGCAAGTATTGCGAAGTTCACAATACGCCATACCATGCCGCTTTCGCCGCCATGCCCGCCTTCTTCAGCGGCAAGAACCGGAGAGGCAGCAAGCAGACACCAGACACCAGACACCAGACACCAGACACCAGACTGAATATTTGCCAACTTGTGCCTTTTGCCTTTTGACTTGCGACTTGTGACTTGTGACTTGTGACTTTTCATCTCTTATGCCACCTTTCTGTTAAGAATCTTTTCTGCAATATCTTTTGAGATTGTTTTACTTTCCTCTTTAAGGCGGGAGAGCGCAGACTTTGCCTCTCCTTCGAGCTTTGTTTTTGCCTCCAGAAATCCGGCCTGAGAATTTTTCCTTGCATTCTCAAGGATATCCCGCTCTTTATCAAGCCCTTCCTGTTTGAGACGGAGCTGTTCCTCCTGAGCCTTTACCTTCGCCTCATTGAGCCGGTTCTCGTAGTCCAGAAGCCTTTTCCGAAGCCCTGTTTCTAAATCTAAT
>JBBTFC010000007.1:0-13820 GCA_038042015.1 Deltaproteobacteria bacterium | reverse complement strand
GGCATTGGCAAGGCAGTTGTTACAGCAACAGGCATGGATACAGAGATCGGCAAGGTTGCCTATCTTACCCAGGCTATAAGGGCTGAAATGAGCCCGCTGCAAAAAGAGATGATAAGGCTGACCAGGGTGGTCACATGGATTGCGGTAAGTCTGGGGCTTTTATTTTTCCTGCTCGGTTTTAAGATAGCAGGGCTTACATACTTGGAGAGTTTTATATTCGCCATAGGCATCATTGTTGCAAATGTGCCGGAGGGTCTGCTTCCTACGGTGAGCCTCTCCCTTGCAATGGGTGTCCAGAGGATGGCAAGGAAAAATGCTATTGTAAAAAAACTTTCTGCTGTGGAAACACTGGGGTCGGTAAATGTTATATGCACTGACAAGACAGGCACCCTTACTACGAACGAGATGTGTGTAAAAAGGCTCTGGGTTAATGGAAAGGATGTTGAGGTTACAGGGATAGGGTATGAGCCGCAAGGAGATTTTGTACTGAGCGGCAATGTTCTTTCCCGTGAGGAACTGAAAAAGGATGGTGTAGAGGAACTTCTGAAGGCAGCAAGCCTTTGCAATAATGCACATCTTATTGTCCCTTTACAGAAGGGGACAAGCGGGAGTTGGTCAATTTCAGGCGATCCAACAGAAGGCGCATTGATTGTTGCTGCTGATAAGGCAGGCCTTAAAATGGATGAACTGAAAGAGAAGAATCCAAGAATCGCCCATCTTTCCTTTGAAAGAATAAGGAAGAGGATGACGACGATACATGAAGACAGGGGTCAGGGGTCAGGGGTCGGGGGTCAGAAGGTCGTGGCATATATAAAGGGTGCGCCGACTGAGGTTTTAAATCTCTGCGTTAATATAAAGGAAGGCGGAGATGTTGTCAGGCTTACAAAAGAAAAAAGGGATGAGATTTTAAAGCAGAATGACTTAATGGCAGGGGATGGTTTAAGGGTTCTGGCTGCTGCATATAGAGAAATTACCGAAGGCATAGAATACACAGTTGAAGAGGTGGAGAAGGATTTAACATTCCTCGGCCTTATTGCTATGTTTGATCCGCCGAGGCCGGAGGTTAAAAAGGCAATCGGCGAATGTCATACTGCCGGTATCAGGGTAATAGTAATGACAGGCGACTACGGTTTGACTGCCCAGGCCATTGCAAAAGAGGTAGGCATAGGCGGAGACGATACAAAGGTTATAACGGGTCTTGAGCTTTCAAGACTTTCCCACAGGGAATTAAGGGATGTCCTGAAACAGGGCGAGGTTATATTTGCCAGAGTCCAGCCAAAGGACAAACTCAGGGTTGTTGCCGCGCTTCAGGAGTTCGGCGAGATTGTGGCAGTTACAGGCGATGGCGTGAATGATGCGCCGGCATTAAAAAAGGCGGACATCGGCATTGCGATGGGGATGCGTGGAAGTGATGTGGCAAAAGAGGCGGCAGAGATAGTCCTTGCAGATGACAACTTTGCAACCATTGTAGAGGCAATAAGAGAAGGCAGGGCAGTATATTCAAATATAAAAAAATTTGTGACATATATCTTTGCCAGCAATATACCTGAGATTATTCCATTCATTGCCTTTGCTATTTTTAAGATTCCGCTTCCTTTAACCGTAATGCAGATATTAGCTGTGGATTTGGGCACAGATGTGGCGCCGGCCCTGGGTCTCGGTGTAGAGCCTCCTGAAGAAGGGATAATGAACCAGCCGCCGAGACCAAAGACAAAAAGGCTTCTTGATTTTTCTCTGCTTGCAAGGGCGTATCTTTTTCTCGGCCCGATAGAGGCGGTTTTATGCATGGCTGGATTCTTCTTTGTTTACTGGTTAAACGGGTGGCGGCCCGGAATGGAGATGCCTTCAAGCGGCATTATCTACACAACAGCCACAACCATGACACTTGCAGGCATTGTTGCGTCTCAAATCGGAAATGTGTTTGCGTGCCGGTCTGAAAATAATTCGATATTCAACGTAGGTTTTTTTAAGAATAAACTTGTCCTCTTTGGTATTTTGACCGAGATATCGCTTATCCTCTTTCTTACATATACGCCATTTATGCAAAATATCTTCGGCCTTGCGCCGTTGGGATGGAGAGAATGGGGATTTTTACTATTTTTTCCGGTGATTGTGCTATTGATGGAGGAGGGAAGAAAGTGGATGGTAAGAACCTTGTTTTGATATAATTTTTCTTTCATATTTATTTTTCATTTTATTACTTGACAAGTTTTACAATTATGATATTATCCAATCAGTTTAAGGATAAATTTAAACTTGATGATGCTTAAAAAACAGCTATTTGAGCATATACAAAATAAAGGGGGGATATATGGGTATGAAAACCCCGGAACTATTAAAGATGATAGATATACCCCGGCAAAAGCTGTATTATCTGGAGCAGAAGGGATATATAAACCCGCACAAGATTATAATTGGAGAGAAAAATTTCCGCGAATATAGTGAAGATGATGTAAAAAAGATAGAGTGTATATGGAAATATCTCAAGAAGGGTTTTAAATACAGGGTAGCGCATGAGAAGGCCCATGAGGAATTGAGCAATCCGCAGATGGCTCTTATTAAAAATCTCCCGCCAAGGGATGAAACAAAAAAGGAGGAAAAATAATGGAGCTCTCAATAAGCTCTGAACCCCCAAGCAGTAATCTTGCAAGAAATCTTATAAACGCATATGAGGAACCTAACGAGTGGCAGGAATGGGAAGACTGGAAATGGCAGCTTAAAAACAGAATCACCACATTAGAAGAACTTAAAACACTTATGGCTCTGACCCCTTCTGAAGAAGAAGGCATACAAAGATCAAAAGGGCGGTTGGCAATGGCCATCACACCCTATTTTTTTTCTCTGATAGATAAAACCAATCCAAACTGTCCAATCCGCAATCAGGCAATTCCGAGAATTGAAGAATTCACCATATCAACCCATGACATGGTAGACCCCTGCGGCGAAGATAATCATTCGCCGGTGCCGGGTCTTGTCCATCGTTATCCTGACAGGGCGCTTCTTTTAGTTACTGACGCCTGCGCAATGTATTGCCGTTATTGCACAAGGAGGCGCATGGTGGGGGAAGAACTTCCTCCAATGTCCATAGAAAGATTTGACGAGGCATACAAATATATTAAATCCAAAAGAGGAATTCGCGATATATTGATTTCGGGCGGCGATCCGCTGATGCTCAAAACAGAGCATCTTGAGTATTACATAAAGAAACTGCGCTCCATCTCGCACATTGATATCATAAGGCTCGGCACAAGGGTTCCAGTAACCCTGCCAATGAGGATAGACAAAGAGTTGGTTCTGATGTTGAAGAAATATCACCCAATTTATATGAGCATCCACTTTTCACACCCAAGAGAAATAACGCAAGATGTGAAAGAGGCTTGTGGTATGCTGGCTGATTCAGGCATTCCCCTTGGAAGCCAGACCGTCCTTTTAAAAGGCATAAATGACAAGCCTTCTGTTATGAAAAGGCTTATGCAGGAGCTTTTGAGAATCAGGGTTCGCCCGTATTACATATACCAGTGCGATATGGTTACCGGCACAGGCCATTTCAGGACGCCTGTATCTGTCGGCATAAACATCATAGAAAAACTCAGAGGCCACACATCAGGCTATGCAGTTCCCACCTTTGTAGTGGACGCCCCGGGCGGCGGGGGTAAGATCCCTGTCGGCCCAACATATCTTATCTCTCAGGCTAAGGATAAAGTTACCCTCAGGAATTATCAGGGAAATATATTTGAGTATTTTGAGAATTGTAGCGGCGGGTAGAGAGAAAATATGGGAAGTCCCGCAAGTTTCAGCAAGCCCGCAAGCCAATTAGCTCCGTCTGCGATTCCTTATAATAATCATTCCTGTCAATAGCAATCCTGTCAATAGTAATCCTGCCCCATTTCTCATCTTGTCAACCTTGACAATGCCAGGTATGGTGCATAAATTATAAACAGGTTGCTTGCCGTCTAATGGGGTAAAGAGCCAAACTTTTTAACTGGACTTTGTAACTGGATTTATAGTAAAAATCAAATCAGAACAAGGAGGATTATATGGGAAAGATTATCGGCATTGACCTTGGCACAACAAATTCTGTTGTTGCAGTTATGGAAGGGGGAGAGCCAAAGGTTATAGTAAATGAGGAAGGGAGCAGGATCACACCGTCTGTTGTTGCCTTTACACGGGATGGCGAGGTTCTGGTCGGCCAGGTGGCAAAGAGGCAGGCTGTTACAAATCCTGAAAATACCATCTTTTCTATAAAGAGGTTTATGGGAAGGAATTATGACGAAGTAAACGAAGAGATGAAGATGGTTCCTTACAAGGTTATTAAGGATGAATACGGCAGGGCTGTTGTTGATGTTTCCAATATGAAAAAGAGATACACCCCTCCGGAGATTTCCGCCTTTATTTTGCAGAAGCTTAAAAAGGCTGCCGAGGCATATCTCGGCGAGCCTGTTACAGAGGCTGTTATAACTGTGCCTGCATATTTTAATGACAGCCAGAGGCAGGCAACAAAGGATGCGGGAAAGATAGCAGGACTTGATGTAAAGAGGATTATAAACGAGCCGACAGCGTCTTCGCTTGCTTATGGATTGGATAAAAAGAAGGATGAGACCATTGCTGTTTATGACTTTGGCGGCGGCACATTTGATATATCCATGCTTGATGTCGGAGAGGGGGTGTTTGAGGTCAGGGCGACAAACGGGGACACGCACCTTGGCGGCGACAATTTTGACCAGAAGGTTATCGACTGGCTTATTGCAGAATTTAAGAAGGATCAGGGCATAGACCTTTCAAAGGACAGGATGGCCATTCAGCGGTTAAAAGAGGCCGCTGAAAAGGCAAAGATAGAGCTTTCATCAACAATGGAGACAGAGATGAATCTTCCGTTTATAACAGCAGACGCAACAGGGCCAAAGCATCTTGTCATGAGGCTTTCCAGGGCAAAGCTTGAACAACTTACAGAAGACCTTGTAGAGAGAAGCCACAGGCCATGCGAACAGGCATTAAAGGATGCCGGACTTAAACCTGCTGATATAGACGAGGTTGTTCTTGTGGGCGGCATGATAAGGATGCCGAAGATCCATCAGTTTGTTAAGGAGTTCTTCGGCAAAGAGCCGCATAAGGGCGTGAACCCAGATGAGGTCGTTGCAATCGGCGCTGCCATACAGGCAGGCGTTCTTGCAGGCGAGGTTAAAGATGTTGTGCTTCTGGATGTTACGCCTCTATCCCTCGGCATTGAAACCCTCGGCGGTGTGCTGACTAAGCTCATAAACCGCAATACAACCATACCTACAAAGAAGAAAGAGACATTTACGACAGCGGCAGACAGCCAGACGCAGGTAGAGATACATGTTCTTCAGGGTGAAAGGGAAATGGCAAGGGACAACAGGACATTAGGCCGCTTCCATCTTGTGGGCATCCCTTCTGCGCCGAGGGGCATCCCTCAGGTAGAGGTTACATTTGATATTGATGCAAACGGCATATTGAATGTGTCCGCAAAGGACATGGCAACAGCAAAGGAACAGAGGATTACCATTACAGCCTCCAGCGGACTTGCAAAAGAGGAAGTGGAAAAGATGGTTAAGGATGCAGAGGTCCATGCAGAGGATGACAAAAAACGGAAAGAGGTTATAGAATTAAAGAATCAGCTTGACTCTACTATCTATGCAACAGAAAAAACCCTGAATGAGCACAAGGCCAAAATCCCTGCGGCAGATGTGCAGAATATTGAAAATGCCATAGCAGAAGGCAAGAAAGCCCTTGAAAAAGAGGATGTTAACGATATGAAGATGGCGCTTGATAATATAAACAAGGCGTCTCACAAAATGGCAGAGGTTATGTATCAGGCGGCAAGTCAGTCCGCCACGGCGGGTCAGCCAGACGCAGCAGGGGCCGGCGCGAAAAAAGAAGGCGAAGTAGTGGAAGCAGAATTTGTTGATGAGGAAAATAAAAGAGAGGATAGACCGAAAGGATAGAGTCAGAGAGTCATAGGGTCAAAGAGTCATAGCAAAAGCCTCATGGTTTTTACTTTGACACCCTGACTCTTTGCCGCTGTATTTATATGGCCAAAAAAGACTACTACGAAATACTCGGGACTTCACGCGATGCAATAGAGGAGGATATAAAAAAGGCATACCGGGAGCTTGCCAAAAAATATCACCCTGATCTGCACCCGGGCAATAAGGCTATGGAGGCAAGGTTCAAGGAGATAAATGAGGCGTATGAGATTTTAAAAGACCCGAAAAAGCGGGAGAAGTACGATAGATTCGGCAGCGCTGCATTTGAACCGGGATTTCAGGACACAAGAACCTACACCTATCCTGGGGGACCTGGAGGCAGAACAGTTAATGTTGAGGATTTTGGTTTTGATATTGGAGGGCTGGAAGATACATTCGGCGACATATTTGGCAGAAGGACGAGGGCTCAAAGGGGGCCATTAAGAGGCGAGGATGTTGAGTATGTGCTTGAAATAGATTTTGAGAGGGCAATACATGGCGCTGAAGTGCGGTTAACAATAAGCGGTGAAAAATTAACAGTAAAAATACCTGCTGGAGTTAAAGACGGCTCAAGGGTTAAAGTGGCCGGCAAGGGCAGACTGGGAATGATGGGCGGACATGCGGGAGATTTATATATTGTAACAAAGATAAAACCCCATCTTTATTTCAGGAGAGAAAATGACGATATATATATTGATGTTCCGATAACCATAACAGAGGCAGCCCTGGGCGCTAAAGTGAATATACCCACGATAGACGGAAAAACACTGCTTGTAATACCTCCTGGCACACAAAGCGGGCAAAAGTTGAGATTAACGGGCAAAGGAGTTCCGCATATAAAAGATATAGGCAGAGGCGATCAATATGTTATAATAAAAATAGCGGCCCCTATGGGATTGGATGAAAAATCAAAAGGGCTGTTACAGGAGTTTCAGAAATTGAATCCCTATGACCCGCGAAGGGATATGGGCTGGTGATGCCATGATAGAACTGGAAGGCTTTAAAGAAAGGCTGACTCCGAAAGGCCTCAGGGTGCTGGAAACCGCTGTTGAAGAGAGCAAAAGGCGGCAGCACTATTACCTTGGGGTGGAGCATATATTCCTTTCTTTTGCAATGGTTGAAGACGCCTTTTTCAGAGATATAATGTCAGACTTAAATCTTGACGCAAATCAGGTTGTTCAATTCTTAAGCGACAACCTTAATATATCCCGCCAGTATATAGGCGTTGGCCTGAAGGTCCCTCCAACAACAAAGACTATCTTTAAACTTGCATGGGAAGAGGCTCAAAGGTGGGGAAGGGATGAGATAGATTCCACAGACCTCCTCATAGCCATATTTCAGGAAAGCCACAGCCTTCCTGCAAAGGTATTCAGAAGCTTTGGCCTTGACCCTGATTATGTTATGCGGCGGATAACAGCAAAGATAAGAAACAGGGAAGAGTTGGGCGAAGAGCTGAAAAAGAAGTATGAACTGCCGCCGAATCTTAAGCACTTTGCTGTTAACCTTAACAGGCTTGCCTATTATGACAAGCTTCCTATAATTGTTGGAAGAGATAATGAGATAAACCAGGTAATGGAGATCCTCTGCCATGTTGAGAGGAGCAATTCTGTTATGATAACCGGCGAGCCAGGCGTTGGGAAAACAGCCGTAGTGGAAGGGCTTGCCAGAAAGATAGAACTGGAACCGCATAAGGTTCCCAAAAGACTCAGGGATAAGCAGATTATAAATCTTCAAATGAACTCCGTTGTGGCAGGCACAATATTCAGGGGTATGTTTGAAGACAGGCTTGAAAAGATAATAAAAGAGCTTAAAGATAAGAAAAATATCATACTCTTCATAGATGAGGCCCATACGCTCATTGGCGCAGGCTCTGCAATGGGGGTGCCGTCAGACGCTGCCAATATCTTCAAGTCAACACTTGCCAGGGGAGAGATTCAGATAATAGGCGCAACGACACTTGCAGAATATAAAGAATTTATAGCAGAGGATGAGGCCCTTGCCAGGAGATTCAGGATAGTCAATGTAGAAGAGCCTTCAATAGATGATACAAAAAAGATACTATACGGCATAAGGCAGAGGCTGCAAAAAAATTATTCTGTGGCCATAACTGACGGCGCGATAGAAACTGCCATGGATATGTCAGAGAGATATATGCGCGGCTTAAGGCTGCCTGATAAGGCGATAGGATGGCTTGATACAGCCTGCGTAAAGGTTGAGATAAACAGACCGCAGGAAGCGGTCAGCGGCAGCGATGTTATAGATGTCATATCCCAGGAGACAAAGATTCCGAGGGATATGATATTCAGGGATACTACAGCAAGATTTCAGGATGTGGAAGGCGCCATGTCCAGGAGGGTTATCGGGCAAAGAGAGGCAATAGAGGCGCTTGCGAAAAGGCTCAGGCTGAATAAAGGGCCGTTAAAGGAAAACTATTCAAGGCCTGACGGTGTGCTGCTCTTTCTTGGGCCAACAGGGGTTGGCAAAACAGAGGTTGCAAGGGCTTTGGCAGAATTTCTCTTTGGCGATGAAAAGAAGATGATAAGGCTTGACATGAGTGAATATAAGGATTCATCCATTGCGGTTGATAAGCTCATTGGCATGCCCAGAGGGATTGTTGGCAGTGAAAGGGGCGGCATACTGACAAATCAGGTAAGAGAGAATCCATATTCTGTTGTGCTGCTGGATGAGGTGGAAAAGGCAAATCCATATGTCTTAAATCTGTTTCTGCAGGTCTTTGACGAAGGTTGGCTTACGGACGGCAGGGGCAAGAGGGTGTATTTCAGCGATACAGTTATTATTATGACAAGCAATCTCGGAAGCGATGAGTTTAGAAAATTTACAAAACCGCTCGGCTTTTTGCCTGAGGGACAGGCGCTGGGCGATTTGAAAAAGACCATAATGAAGGAAGTGGAGAACACCTTTTCTCCGGAATTCTTAAACAGGATAGACGACCTCATCATCTTTTCACCGCTTACAAGAGAAGAGGTAAAGAAGATTACCGTAATATATCTGAATAATATAAAAAGGCATATGGAAGAAAATGGCAAGACTTTGGATGTTTCTGACGCAGCGTTGGATGTGTTGGTTGATACAGGCTACAGCCCTAAATACGGGGCAAGATTTTTAAAAAGGAATATAGATGAAAAGGTAAAGGTTCCGATTACCCTGCAGTGGAAAGAAGGCGCTGTCTTCAGAATAAATGCAATTGGCAGTGATATTGTGGTTGAGTGCGGAGCCGATGATCTGGTTGCTGTTTGATTGTTGAAGCAAAATTAAGTTTTCTCAAGATACGCATAGGCGCTATGATTGTGTATGCTCTCCAAGTTTTCAGCCTCTATGCTGAACCAGATAATACCTTTCAGCGCCTCAAGCTTTGAGGCAACCTCCCTTACAACATCCTCCACAAATCTTGGGTTGTCATAGGCATGCTCTGTCACATATCTTTCGTCAGGCCTTTTTAATAGGGAGTAGACCGGGCTTGAGGCAGATGCCTCGACTATTTTAATTATGTCCTCTATCCAGATAAAGCCTTTGAACCGCAGGTTGACCTTTACGATACCGCGCTGGTTATGCGCCCCTTTCCTGCTTATCTCTTTGGAGCACGGACAAAGCGTTGTAACAGGCACTGTAATCTCAAGAACAAAATCCTTTTTGTCGCCCAGCGAGCCGGCGAATCTACACCTGTATTCCATTAAACCCTTTGCCTTTGAAACAGGCGCCGCCTTTTCAATAAAATAGGGGAATCCCACCTCCATATGCGCTGTCTGCGCATTGAACCTTTTTTTCATTTTTGCCAGAATATCCGGAAAATTCTTTACAGTAATCTCCCCCCTGTGCTCGTTTAATATCTCTATAAACCTGCTCATGTGGGTGCCTTTGAAATGATGAGGCAGATCCACATACATATTTACAGAGGCGATTGTGTGCTGGAATTTATTCTTCTTGTCCAGCACAACAATGGGGTAGCTGATGTCCTTTACACCAACCTTATCTATGGCTATTTTTCTGAAGTCAGGCTGGCTTTGTATGTCCTTTATATTCTTCATATTCCCCCTTTACTTTTCTTTCTTCATCTCTTTTATCTTCTCCAGAATAACCTCTGCCCTTGCCCTGTAATCAATCGCTGTCTTGTCCCACGGGTCTATATCAAGCGCTGCATCCCATTCCTTTATCGCCAGTTCCAATTCCTCTTTTTGAAAATAATCAATGCCTTTTTTGAGGTGTGTATCAATTGCATCTTCTCTTTCTTTTTTGGCTGTCGCAAGAAAGCTCATGGCATACGTGTGGGATGGGACGAGCTTTAGCGCTATATTAAACTCAGTTATTGCCATGTTATATTTTTTGGCTTCGAGAAACGTAGCGCCTTTCTTATAATGCCCTTCTGCGAGGATTTCGGGTTTTGCTGCGTCTTTGCCTTTTTTGGGCTTTATCTCTTCCGAAGGGGCCGGCTGCTGTTCCGCAGTCTTCAGCCTTTTTTGGATCACTTGGTTTGAGGGGTCGAAATGAAGGGCTATCCTGTAGTTTTTGGCGGCCAGGTCAAAGATATTCGCCCTTTCGTATTCTTCGCCTATCGCGTTATATCTTTCCGCCAGTATCGAAGACAGTCTTTCAATCTTTGTAAGAAGCTCCTGCGCTACCTTATAATCGCGGGAGTCTTTTTTTATATTTAATAGTTTTTCTTTTGCCGGGGTTAGCTGGCCCTCCCCATATAGTATAAGCGCCTTTTCATAGTCAGAGGCTGTGTAGTAACGTGGCATGAGCTGGGTGCAGCCGCTTATCATGAGTAATACCGTTAATATGAGTGGCTTAAAACGCAATGCCTTCCCTCCCCATTTTATTCATTACCATGTGGACTGTTTCCCGTGACTCTTTCTCCCACTCTCCCTTTAAACCAATAATATTATACAAGGTGAAGTATTTTTCAATACCCTTGATATTGATTTCCGGCATCTCTACGGCTGTGACATTGCCGGCTATTTTGGCATAAACATCTTTGCTTACGAGAATATCGCCGCCTTTTGCAATATCTGAAAGCCTTGAGGCTGTGTTTACTGTGTTCCCTATAACGGTGTACTCCATCCTGACCTTTGACCCCATGCTACCTGCGACAACAAATCCTGAATCCAGCCCTATACCCATAGGGAACTGAACGGCCTCCCTTTTCCCCCTCAGCCTGTTTATCTCTTCCAGCGCCTTGTTAATACCAAAGGCTGCCTTGACGCCGTATTCAAGGTGGCCGGATATATAAAGCGGAGAGCCAAATACACCCATCACCGCATCGCCGATAAATTTATCTACTGTCCCTTGAAAATGAAATATTATTTCTGTCAGGGTTGTGAAGTAATTGTTTAATAGCCCGACTATCTCCTCGGGCTGCATCTTAAGCGCTATGCCGGTAAATCCCCTGATATCCGCGAAGAGGACTGTCGCCTCTCTTCTTTCTCCTGCAAGGTGTATCTTTTCAGGGTTTTTCAAAATCTCATCGGCAATGGGCTTACTCACATACCTGTCAAATGCGCCCTTTAGCAATTCCTTTTTTTCCAGTTCAGACGCCATCTGATTGAACGAAAGAATGAGGTCGCCTATCTCATCTCTTCTGTCTGAATGGATGCGATACCAAAATTTGCCGAGGGCGATCTCTTTAGTTCCTTTCAAAAGTCTGAATATAGGATTTAATAATCCTGACGCCAGCGGTATGGATAGCATAAGGACTGCTATGATTGAGGAGGCGGTGATTAAGATTATTCTGTTGCGCGCCTCTTTGATTTTCTGTTGAATAAATTTTTTGGAAAATATGACAATTGTATAACCGACCTGTGTTTTCTTAAAGATTATGGGAGAGGCGAAGGTTAAGGCGTCTTCGTCATCCCTTATAAGCCGCGGGTAAGGCCCGCCTGCATTCAGTGTATCCTCTTTATAGCCATGATATTCTATGCCGACCTTTTCCAGCTCCTTGTGGCCTTTTATAAGGAGCTTTTCGTCAAGTATATAGGCATTTGTTATCCCCGGGTAGTTCATTAGGTTCTGGACAAGGAGGTTCATTGTAAGGCGGTCGTTCTGGAGAAGAGGCATCTTGCTGTTATTGGAGAATTCTCCTGTAATGGTGCCTGCCAGACTGCGCATCTGATCTTCCAGAGCCCTCCTTTGATGGCCTATCATTATAATCCCGATTACGACCGCCAGGAGGGAAAGCAAAACAGAAAGGACTACAGCGAGTTTTATCCTGATGGACATTTTAAAAGGCGCAGCAGCCCTGTTTATCAATCTCATCAAACCGTTATTCTTATTTCCGACTGCAGGGCTATTCATAATATACGGCAGCCGCATTTTCAGACTCCCATACCTTTACCCTTGCTGTCTTTATGTCTTTGCCTTTAATTTCCTTTTGGAACTGTTTAAATATATATCTTGCAATATTTTCTGAAGATGGATTCTCCTTGTCAAACGGCGGGATTTCATTTAGATGCTTGTGGTCAAGCCTTTCAATAATATTTTCCAATGTTCTTTTTAAGATTTTAAAATCCACAGCCAGTCCAATTTTATTTAGTTTCTTACTTGCAACCGTAACCTCCACCTTCCAGTTGTGGCCGTGCAGCCTCTCGCACTCCCCTTCATAGAATCTTAAGTTATGCGCCGCTGCAAAATCAGATATTACTGTAAGTTCATACATAAAAGCCTCCCTTACTTCACCCTCTCATCTATCTGCGTACATATCCCCCGCAGCATATTAACCTCTTTCTGCATAAGGCCTGTCCTGCCGAAAAGTCTTTTAAAAGACCTCATTATTGCCCTTAAAAGATGCGCCCCTCCTTTTTTGCCATAGTCAAGCTTTCTTAAGGTCTTTTCAAGATGAATATACATTCCATCCACCTCCCCCCATGGCGCAAGGGTAATGGACGGGCCTGAAGGTTTTTCTGCCATAAAAAGCGCATGACAGACTAATAATACCGCATCTGCCAGATTAAAGGACGGATATTTTTTGTGAGCCGGTATTTCAATGAGGGTATCGCAAAGTTTTATCTCCTCATTTTTCAGTCCCTTATCTTCCCTTCCAAAGAGTATTGAAACCTTATTCTTTTTTGCGGCATTTAAAATATTTGGAATAGACTCATGAAGCGTCAACACAGGGTAACGTCCCCTTCCTTTTCTCCTTGTAGCGCCTACAACAAGGCATGAGTCCTTTATGGCATCTTCTGTGTTTGTAAATACCTTCGAATTGAGGAGCGTGCCGCAGGCATTGCACGCCATTGAATACGCCTCATTGTTTTTATAGTCCACAGGATTTATAAGGACAAGGTTTGAAAAGCCGGTATTCTCCATTGCCCGCGCAACAGAGCCGATATTGCCCGGTGATTGGGGTTCTACGAGTATGATGGAGATGTTATTCATAATAAATGGCATACTATCATTACAGCGGCAAATTATCAAACAGCATGAGATTGACGGCGCCATTCATTGATATTGACAAATAGTTTTTGGTTGGTATCCTAAGATTGTTCTGAATAATAAGAATTATCAGAATACTATGCAAGGGGGAGAAGATGGCTAAAAAGAAAAAAGGTGTTTCCTATTGTGAACCGGAAAACAACTGTAAGGTTGAATCCATCGTAACCGTTGATGAGCGGGGACAGATATACCGGCGACTATTCAAACAAAACTTCGGTATTTACTGTCATAGACGGGGTTGTTGTGAAAAAGGAAAGGATTGACTGATTAACATGGGCAATAAAAACCAACTGCATTTTTTTGGGTAAATGCTTCACTACTTCTCAAACTGATACACCAACTCATTCCTGCCAACCATTCCGAGCTCTTTTCGGGCTATCATCTCTATAT
>JBBTFC010000006.1:0-19802 GCA_038042015.1 Deltaproteobacteria bacterium | reverse complement strand
AGATAGGATATTTTTCCATCCTTACGCCATATCCAGGAACAGGTTTGTATGAGAAATTGAATTCAGAAGATAGGATAATAGACCGCAACTGGTCAAGGTATAATACGAATAATGTTGTATTTAAACCAAAATGCATGAGCCCGGAGAAGCTACTTTATGGTTACTATGATGCGTTGAAACAATTTCACACGTATTCGTCTATCTATAAACGGCTGTGGGGGACAACATCCAAATGGAACTTTTTCCTGCCAATGAACCTTGGTTTTAAACAGACGATAAAAAAGACGGTGAAGCGCAGGTTTGATTCGGATTAGCGTAGAGAGTATAGAAAATGCTATGCGCTTCTTCTAAACGCTATCCGCTAAAAAATGAACAATGGGTGGGCATTGCCCACCAAAAATCTGAAAGCCTGAGCCAGCAGAGAAGTTAGATATACCATAGGTTATTCTTTATGTTTTCTAATGTGTGCAATTCAAAAAGCCGTGCAATCCTACTGGCTAATCCGTATATGTTTCTGCGGCCCGCAATTATGATGCCGTAGTGTTCTTTGTTCTCTTTAAGGAGATTCTTGTATAACTCTTCAAAATGAATTCGGTTATGTGTTAAAAATATACATCGGAGTTTAACGGCATGTTTTAATTGTTCTTGGTCACTTCTTCCAAGCATCCCTTCATCAAGGGTTGTAAAGACAGTAAGACCTTTAGCATTGAGCAGAGGTTTTATTAATACATCAACATCTTCATCTGTATAGATGGAAATCATCTTACAGAGGGGTGGATAAGGTTTTCAGGGATTTTATTTTTCTCGATGTGGTCATCAATCTCTCTTTGATGGTCGCTGTAGTAACTTAATGCATCAAAGACCTGCGCAAGGGTAAGGTGGGGAAGATGAATAACAATCTCCTCTGGGGAAAGTCCTAATCGCCAGTTCTCCACAATTGCCCGGACTGGCGTTCTTGTTCCTTTGATGATAGGTTCACCGCCTAAAATGGCAGGGTTGCTGTGGATGTAGCAATGTTTGATAATAGTTTCCATAGCTGTTATCTTATCCAAAAGATTTTGGGTTGTCAAATTTAAAAATTTTCGGGATAGGTGAATTCAGCAGGTAGGAAAATCAAGGGCCGCTTCCCATCTTTCTTAACATAAAAACCACATGAACAGCGAAATAATAATTGAAGTTGAAGGGCTTTATAAAACCTATCCTGGCGCTGCTCAGCCTGCTGTCCACGGCATTAGTCTGGCGATTCGCAGAGGGGGTTTCTTTGGCCTGCTCGGGCCTAATGGCGCGGGCAAGACCACCTTTTTGTCAATGCTTACAGGGCTGCTTAAGCCGGATTCAGGCAGGATGCGGATTGCAGGGTTGGATATCATAGATAATCTTAATGAAATTAAACATCGTCTAAGTTTTGTGCCGCAGGATACAGCGCTGTACCCTACATTAACTGCAGGAGAAAATCTTGCCTTCTTCGGCAGCATGCAGGGATTAAGCGGCTCTTCTCTGCGTATGCGTATAGAGGAGTGTCTGAATATTTCCGACTTGAATAATTTTGCAGACTCAAGGGTTGATACATTTTCCGGCGGGATGAAACGGAGGCTCTCTCTTGTTATCGGTCTTGTAAACAAGCCGGACATCCTGTTTCTTGATGAGCCTACTGTCGGCATAGACCCGCAATCCAGGCATTTTATTTATAACACCCTGCGCAAAATGAATGCGGAAGGCATGACCATTATTTACACAAGCCACTATATGGAAGAGGCGGAAGCGCTTTGCGATTATATAGCAATCATAGATCACGGCAGTGTAATTGCGCAAGGGGAGATAGGGCATCTTCTGTCGCAGCATGGGGCCGCCAATCTTGAACAATTATTTCTGGCGCTCACAGGGACAAGGATTAGGGAATGAATATGCATAAATTATTAGCTTCCATAAGCAAAGAGGCAAAGATAATTATCAGGGACAGGGAGGCGCTTCTTCTCCTTTTTATTATGCCGCTGGCATTTGTCCTTATTATGTCGCTGGCCATGAGGGATGCGTTTAAGGAAAAGGGCAGGGTGATATTTCCTATTGTAATCCTTGATATGGACGGCGGAAGAGTAGGCCGCGAAATCATCAATGCCTTTTCCAACACAAAGTATTTCAGGGTTGATACCTCACCGAACAATGAAGAGAGAGTCAGAGAAGATATTTCAAGGGGCAATCATAAATTTGCAGTTATTATACCTGCTGAGACAACCCGAAAGGCGGTCAGCAGGGCTAAAGCGCAGATGGGAACGACTAACTATAAACAGGCCGGGGCCTTATCCATTCGTTTAATGGCTGACCCGACCATACAGGCCGTTCACCGCAGTATTGTGATATCTTCTTTGAATCGCATTTTACAGGGTATTGAGACAAAAATGCTCATAGAGCAATTTGCAGCCATTGCTGAGGAGGCCACTGGAATCAATATCGGCATACAGCAGGGCGAAGCCGCTAAGATCATAAGAATCTTTAGCGAGGTAACAGACGAATATACCGGCAGCGCCGGCGGCAATGCCATGCCCACATCAGTGCAGCAGAGTGTGCCTGCGTGGTCGCTGTTTGCCATGTTCTTTCTGGTAATCCCGCTGTCTGTAGCATTTATTAAAGAAAAACAACAGGGGAGTCTCTTAAGGCTGAAATCAATGCCTGTCCCCGCATGGGTGGTACTGGCAGGGAAGATGATACCTTATTTCGTTATCAACCAGCTTCAGTTTGTCTTCATGATGCTGGTGGGTATGTATCTCCTTCCGTTTTTGGGCGGAGATGCGCTTGAAATAGGCAATGGGCCCGGCGGGATAGCGCTCCTTACAATATCAGCCAGTTCTGCGGCTATAGGCTATGGTTTATTAATAGCCACATTTTGCAAGACATCGGAACAGGCCACAACCCTGGGCGGCACATCCGTTATTATATTTGGCGCCATAGGCGGGATCATGGTGCCTAAATTCGTAATGCCTTCTTTTATGCAGAAGCTTACTGTTATTTCCCCGATGTCATGGGGTTTGGAGGGTTTCATTGATATCTTTGTAAGGGGCGGGAATATAAATAATGTGCTGCCTGAGGCGTCCATGCTGTTTTTATTTGCAACAGTATGTTTCAGCATAGCGGCGCTGCGGTTTAGATTTATGTTTAGATAGGAGGGTTATAAATAAAATGGTGGGTTCTCAGGACACACATCTCAAAATGGAGCTTAAAAAGCTTATTGTAGAGACGTGCCGCAAAAAGGTCGCGCCTGAAACAATATCGGACGATGCGGTTATCCTCGGCTCGGATTCAGCGCTGGGGTTGGATTCTCTTGATGTGCTGGAGCTTTCAGTCGCCCTTAAGACGCGGTTCGGGGTGCGCATCGTTGACAGCAAGGATGCGCTCAGAGTCATGAAATCCATCAATGCGTTAGCGGACGCTGTCCAGCCAGAATAATGTCAAACAAAGGTGTAAATATCATCGGCATCGGCGCTGTATCATCCTGCGGCGCGGGTGTAAAGACGCTTGTTGAGCATATAAGGGAAGGGTTGGACAGCACAAGCCTTGTTTCAATATCTCCGTCTATCCCTGAAAGGTTTAAGGTGTCTTTTATACCCGGGAGGGAGGAGGCTGTGAAAAGAGCCAAAACAGCGGAGGAGTTTATTGATGCCGTAATACTTAAGGCAGTTAATGAGGCAATGATTCAGGCAGAGGCAGATTCAAAATTTCTGAAAGACTGCGCGCTTATCATCGGCTCATCAGGGTTTATGCTGGAGGCAGAGATTGAATACAGGATTAAAAACTTGTCCCCGAAATCTTTAATCGGGGAACAGAAGGGCGAAACCATGCCTGCGCCGCTTGCAAGGCTGGGCGCAGGGCATATCGCATCGCGCATAGCAAGGCGTCTGGGTATAAATGGGCCTGTAATAACCATCACAACTGCATGCACATCCAGCGCAAATGCAATGCTTGCCGCAGGGGGCATGATTGAGCGCGGGGATATAAAAAAGGCAATAGTAATAGGCGCTGAGTTTATAAGCGCGGTTACCGTAAGCGGTTTTAACTCTCTGATGCTTCTGGACCCCGGTGGCTGCAAGCCTTTTGACGCAGACCGCCGCGGCATCCAGATGGGCGAGGCATGCGCCGCAATAATAATGGAAAAAAAAGAGAAGACTTCTAAAGACAGATATTCCCTTTGCGGCTGGGCAAACCTGTGCGATACGCATAATGTGGTAAGCAGCAGACTAAACGGCGCCTCTGCGTATGATGTAATGCTGAAGGCCATAAAACAAGTCGGCATAGAGCCCAGAGATGTGACTGCCATAAAGGCGCACGGCATAGCCACCCCTGACAATGATACTGCAGAGGCAGGCGGTATTAGTTTATTGTTTGATGGCGCGGCTCCGCCGTTTACCGCCTTAAAAGGCTATATCGGTCATACTCTGGGCGCGTGCGGCGCAATAGAAACAGCGGCCTTTATAGGATGCCTTGATGCAGGCTTCATACCAAGGACGTTCGGCTTTAGCGAGATCGACCCTGCCATTGGGATAGCGCCGCTTAAAACGCATCTTGATGCGAAAAGGGGATATTATCTGTTAAATTTCTTTGGTTTCGGCGGAAATAATACATCGCTGGTTTTAAGATATGGATAAAAGGAAAGACCCTGTATATATCTTGTCTGCATCAGCAGTGGGGCCGAATGCCGATGCAACAGCGGCTGAGCGCAGGGTTTTAAAAACCGACCCGGAATCTTGCGATTTCCAGGATATTGTGAGGCAGTTGACCATGCATGACTTCCGGCGCATAGGACACTTTTCAGAGATTTCCGTGACAGGCTCTCAGATTGCCATCCGGCGCATGGCGCATCCGATATCTCCCAACACAGGGATATATTTTAGCACAGGCCTTGGCGAGGTTAAAAAGACAGTATCTATGTTTGAGCAGGTATTGGGGCATGAAGAAGGGCTTGTCTCTCCATACAGCTTTGTAAATTCAGTCAGCAGCACCACATCATTTTATGTTGCAAAGGCCGCGCGTATTGAGTCGCGCAATATCACCGTATCACAGGAAGAGCTTTCATTTGAGATTGCGCTCAGGCTGGCCCAAACGGATATTGAAGACGGAACTGTAGACTGCGCCCTTCCAGGCGGCGCAGACGAGCTCTCACATCCCCGTTCAGAGCATATGCGCCGCATAAAACTTGAAGACAGGCAGATAATGGGCGAAGGGAGCGGCTGGCTTTGTCTTGGGAAAAACAGCCGGAATGCCATAGGAGAATTGCTGATGGTAAAAGAGATACCTGCCCCCGAATGCCTTTGTCGGGGGAATGGAGATGTATTATCAGAGTGGTTGAACGTAGCGGCAGATGCGATATCGCCGTGGATTACAGAACATGAAAAGACATATCTGCTTCCAGGCTTTCGTCTGGACAAAAAACATATAGAGGGGCTTTTAAACCGCCTTCCTCAGGCAGAGATAAAAAATTATCTAAAATATTGCGGATGCTTTCATACTGCCGCGGCATTCGGCATTGCCTCTGTGTTTGACCAGCCTCACTCTGAGCCGGCTCTATATTTTCATGTGAACAGCAACCTTTATGGACGGACAATGGTGGTTGGTGTGCGCGCATTTCCAGCGCAGCCCTAAACTGCCTTCTTTAACAAGCGGAATATCTCTTCTTCACGGTCAGCGCATTCTCTGACAATCGCTGCTAATTCATTATAAATCTCCTTGCCTGTCTCATGGCCTTTGCACAACCGGGCGCCCTTGACTGCAAATTCGCGCCAGAGGTCGCCGTTTTCCGACATCATCTTTGCCGCATCTTTAACATGAGGCAGACCGAGCAGATCCGATGCCTCCTGCAAAAATGCGGTATACATGAATCTGAATCCTGCCCCGCCTGTGCCTATCTCTTCCTGCATCCTTATAACGCTTCCCAGATATAGGGGCGCCTTTTCAGGCCCAAGCTTAACCGGCCAGCGCTCTATCTCCCTTGCCAGATAACGGATGCCCCGCACCCCGACAAACGGCAAAGGGATATTCAGCATCCTGCCGCAGGTTTGGCGGATGGCCTTTTTTATCGGCTCCTTCAAATCAGGCGAAGAGGGCATCTTTTCCGGATAATATAAAAGCCCTTTTGGCGCATATATCCCTTTTGCAAAACGCGCCCTGCGTAAATCATCAGCCGGACAGGAGACAGGATGTTCAAAGACCGGGTCGCTTATAAGATAATTGTCTCCCTCTTTTCCAAAGACAACCAGATTGTGGGCATTAAACTGAAAACGCATGTCCCGCGGAAAATATGAAAGATAGAACACAGAGGCCTGCAAGCCGACTGCTATGCCTTTTTCCAGCAGGCGGTCAAGTTCGGCCATGCTGTCTTCAGGTTTCCGAAAGCGCATGGTGCGAAGGGTAATGCCGAGACGTTTGCATATATTTTTAATAATGACCCTTGGCGCATCGCGGTATGCCGTGAGGGGTATGCCGCCCATTTTGATAAACGGCATATACAGAAAAAATAAACCGCCTCCGATGCCAAAGACCATAGGCTCGCTTAAATCCAGTCCGCGGTTTCGTAAGAGTGCGCTCAACGCTCCGCTTTCGCAATGCGCTGCATGGCGGTGGTCAAAAGGTTGTTTCATTAAGTCTTCTCTGTTTCATCAGGCATGATGTGATTTTTGGGTTGGATGTTATGAGGCGCTTTGCATAGTTCTTCTACGTTCATTTTCATGGCATCGGCATATCGCTCAAGCATCGGCCTTTTAAGGCTGGCAAATACCTTTGGTTTAAAATGGCGATGCACCTGCCATCGCCACAGGCCTGTTGTTGCAGATAGAAGGCCGGGCGTCATTTGACACTTCAGCATATGATATTTCAAGGGGCTGGCCTCTCCACGCAAAACCTCCTGCCTTGCCTCTTCAACATGCTTATCAATTTCAGCATGGGCCTGGGCATTGACAATCTTTTCAACCTCCCAGCCCTTGCTCGGCACCACCACATATCTGCCGTGTTCATCCTCTGCATAGCAGGCGCGGCGGTTGCCTTCAAGTATGGATTCTTCTTGTGGAACCTCTTTGGCCTTCATTTGTTTTAATCTTATACAACAGTCAGAAGCATATAACAGATGGAGAATCTTGCGCTTTCCGGGATATAGCAGAGAAGCCTGTCGCCCTTTTTCAATCTGCCGGAATACAGCAGTTCCTCTATAATAAGATAAATAGACGCAGCGCCTACATTCCCCTTTACAGTCAGATTTGTAAACCATCGGTTAAACGGGATATTAAAGCCATTTGACGCCATTGAATTGTACAGCTTTTCACGGAAATACTCTGAGGAATAATGCGGCAGAAACCATACAACCTCATCTGCTCTGAGGCCGCGCTTTGCTGCGATTGGCAATAAGGCACGCTCCACTGATACGGAGATTATATATTTATCCAGAAGCCTGGCGTCCTGCTTACTGGAAAAATAGCCTTGCTTGATAATATCAAGGGGATCGTCTGCCTCACGCCACCCTTTCAGATAACCATCCTCCTGTTTTATTGCCCCGCTGTACATGCAGACCTGCATATCTCCGGCAAAGGACAGATAGTCAATCCAGTCAATATGCAGGGAGATGCGGTTTTGATTGGGCTTGGAGGATATAAGCGCCGCGCCTGCGCCGTCAGAAAGCATCCAGCGCAGAAAATCCTTTTCAAAGCCAAGTTCAGGATGTTTCTCCAACTTGTCTATACGCGCATGGATTTCAGGTTCAAAATTTGCGCCGCGCATAAAACTGGATGCAAACTCGGAACCTGCGCACACAGCGGTTTTTGACAACCCCAATGCAACATTCATATATCCGTATTTCATTGCCGTCATGCCTGAGCTGCACACGCCTGCTGTGGTAATAACCTCGCAGGGCGGACAGCCAAGTTCTCCCTGCACCATCTGTCCGTGCGCAGGCTTAAACTGGTCAGGGCTTGATGTGCCGCAGCTTAAGACCTCCATGTCATTCAGATTAAAGCCGCTCTTTTTTGACAAGGCGCGCACTGCCTCTGCTGTCATCTGCGCATTATTGTGGGTATATTTGCCAGTCTGAGGGTCTATGGCGTAATAACGGGTTTTTATGCCGTTATTTCGCAGAACGAGTTTTTTTGAGCGGGAGGGTTTGCCGCCGACCATTCCGAGGACATGTTCTATAGCATCATTGCCTATCGGCTCATTGGGCAGAAACCCTGCAATATCATTTATGTAAACTGCCGGTGTCATGTATAACCTCAGATTCCGAGCTATATTGCGCTATCCGTTCAATGGATGATCCCGATGGCTGCTCAAATTTAGCTGCCTGCGCATTTAGTCTACGGCGTAAAAATGGTTTTAATACAGCGCGGGTGATTACACCCAAAGGCACTACTGTAAGAATCATACTTACAAGGAAGACAACATAAACTAATAACAGCGCCCGACGCAACGGATGCCCCGGCCCTCCAATTCTGCGAAACAGCTTGCCCCAGACATAGAAACTGCGATGGGCTATCTTTTCGCTGGCAATATAGCCTGGATTAACCTTTACTGCGCCGAGGCCCCATAGAATAGATGCGCCCGGATTGGATTTCAACACAGGTAAAGATTCTGCAATCGCGCGGCCAAAACGCGCGGCATTGGCAATATCCTTTGCGCCAACCCCGGCAGGGGGAAAAATACCCCAGAAGCTGTCTTTCTTGCCGGTTAAGAGCCACCGCGGGGTAGTTATAAAAGTCGCCAGCGGCGGCCCCTGATCTACCAACACCACATTGTCAATATGTATGGCTCCCAATGACTTCAACATGGTTTTTACCTTTTCCTGTGCGCAGAGCCACATATTGCGGCATGCAATTAAAGTAATTACAGACGTATCTTTGAGCGCCCTTGCCGCAGGCGATTTTAAAAAGCCTGTGACAGGCAAGGACGGCGATAAAAACCAGACCTGGTAAGCCAGCACAATCAAGTCAAAACGGCTGTCAGGATTAAATGAAACAGGCTCCATCTCAGGCGGAATCATGTGTACAGATTCCGGGAACACATCCAAAAAATCAAGAAAAGGCCATGGGAATGGATACGGCTTTTTGGGTTTAAGATTTTCCCATACAATTTCTATATCTCTATGATTTTCCAGAGGGGACATCATAGAGCGGACTGCCTGTGTAAGCTGGCCTGTCTGTGAATAATACACAACTAAAATACGCGCCATGTCAATCCAATATTTTACTTATATGAAAAAATTCCGCAAGAAAAAAATTAGCCCGTGATTTTTTTAAAATTTGACAGAGAAAAACCTTTAGGATAGACTGACTAACCACAGACTATAATTGATTGTCAGACTATGGCCAATACCGCCTCAAAAATCCTTATCCTTGACGCTATGTGGAATAAAACCCTTGCGGCAGTGCGGTCGCTGGGCAGAAGGGGGTTTTATCTTACAGTAGGCGAAAAGACCAGATTTGCAACCGCCCTTTTTTCCAAATATTGCAGCAGGCGGGTAATATATCCGTCTCCCGCATCCAAACCGGATGAGTTTCTTGATTGGCTTTTAAAAGAGGTTAAGTCAAATAGCTACGATATGCTCCTTCCTACCGAGTTTGAAACCCTTGAGATTATTTTGAAGAATAAAAAAGAGATTGAACCATATACAAGGGTTCCGTTTGCAGATTACAATTTAATATCCAAGGTTAATGACAAGGCATGGCTTATAAGATATGCTGAGAAAAACGGCTATTTATGTCCGAAGACATATTTTATTGAGGCTTTAAATGAGTTTCGCTATGAAGACATGGAATATCCTTTGGTTATAAAACCAAGAAAAAGCTCTGGTTCAAGGGGGCTTGTATATGTGAACAGACCTTCAGAATTTTTAACTGCCTTTCAGAAGGTTCACAGCAGGTATCCTTTTCCTCTCGTCCAGGAGTACATCCCGAATGGCGGCGCATATGGTGTAGGCGCGCTTTTTAATCTTAATTCAGAGCCAAGGGCTGCCTTTGTTTATAAGCGGCTCAGGGAATATCCTGTCAGCGGAGGGCCAAGCACATTAAGGGAAAGCGTAAAAAATGATGAGATAAGAGATATTGCCATCAGCCTGCTAAAATCTTTAAATTGGGTTGGTGTCGCAATGGTGGAGTTCAGGGTTGATGCAAGGGACGGCAAGGCAAAACTTATGGAAATAAATCCAAGATTCTGGGGTTCTTTACAGCTTGCAATTTTATCAGGAATGGATTTTCCGTATCTTCTTTATAAAATGGCTGTTGACGGCGATATAGAGCCCGTATGGGATTATGAGACAGGCATACGGTGCCGGTGGTTGATTCCAGGGGATATATTGCACTTTATATCAAATCCCGATAGGATGCGGCTCCAACCGGGTTTCTTTACAAGGACACAAGGCGATGATATTATATCCATCGCTGATCCAATGCCGATTGTAGGAAGGATTTCGTCTGTTCTTCCTTTCTTATTTGATAAGGAGATGAGGAGGCTGATTTTCAGATAGGGTGAAAAAAGAGATGTAGCAACAGGTCTTTAGACCTGTTTAAAGGTTAACAGGGCTAAAGCCCTGTTTCTACGAGCCATGTTTCTACGATAGAGGAGGCATTATGAAAAGATTAACAATGCTTATTTTGACGGTCTTGTTTTTTGCGGCAAACACAGCTTATGCTGATTTTAAAAAGACCAAGATAGCTGTTATGGATTTTCAGGTGCAGGGTGAAAAATTTGAGACAGAAGATATAGGAAAGATAGTCGCTGAGTGGCTCATAACAGCCCTTGTTCAGGAAGGCCGTTTTGATGTTGTTGAAAGAAGGCTTCTTGAAAAGATACTTCAGGAGCAGAAGCTTAGCGTATCAGGAGTCGTAGACTCGGATAGTATTGCAAGGCTTGGAAAGGTTCTTGGCGCAAAAATAGTAGTTACAGGCTCTGTGATGAAACTCAGACAACTTATGGAGGTAAATGCCCGCCTGATAAATGTTGAAAATGGCTCTATCATAGCAGCGGAAAAGGTCAAGAGTGAAAGCGCCACAAAGCTTGAAGAGCTTGTTACAGAGATGGCCGTTAGGATTATAAGCGATTTTCCTCTGGAGGGTTATGTTGTGGAAAGGGGAGAAGACAATACGGTTACAATAGACATTGGTAAGCTTGCCGGCGCTAAGGTTGGGAAGAGATTTATTGTTTTTAAGGAAGGCAAGGCAATAAAGCATCCCAAGACAGGGGAGGTGCTTGATATAGAAAGGATAGACATTGGCGAAGTAGAGGTAAGGGCAGTTAAGGAAAAGACAGCCACAGGCGTTATTTTGAGGGAGGTATCCGGCCAGAAGATTGAATACGGGAATATGGTCAGAAGTTCTGTGGAGGCATCCACCGCTGCCGCGCAATCCTCTTTGCCTGAAGAAAAGACAATGCCGGCTGAGGTAAAAAGAGAAACCCATCAGGCAACAGGACAGTTTAATATAGGCGAGGAATATTATCTGCTCACAACCATCCATGCCGTAAAAAATACTGCTGGATGGGAAAACCGCACAGATCTGCCTGCAATCCATGCGGGTGAAAGGATTGTATTAACAAAGCTTGAGAGGCACTATGCAAAGTTTACATGGAAAGGGAATGAATATACCTTTGTGTATCACTATGCCAAGACGCCAAATCCAGTAATGCTTTCCAAGTTTTTGACAAAAGATGATCCCGGCCCTGTCATAGCAGGATTTCCGGAAGATGTAAAGTCTTACATTGCAAGCGGCGATGCAAAGGTTGGAATGACAAGGTGGCAGATGCTTTACTCAAAAGGGGCTCCGGTAATTGCCGGCAACAGAAAGACCTTTGATATGACACTGGGAGATATATTGAATGCAAATACATGGATTTATATTCAGGGGAGACGCGATAAGCTCTATATAGAATTTTCAGACGATAAGGTAGTCAATGTCAAAGACTAATCCAAGATGATAAATGCGCTGACTGTAGATCTGGAAGACTGGTATCACATCTGTGGTACAACAGATAATGCGATGCCTTCAAAATGGATTGAGTATGAAAGCCGTGTGACCCGCAATACGGATAAGGTGCTTTCTATCCTGAGGCAGTATAATACAAGGGCAACCTTCTTTGTCCTTGGGTATATCGCTGAAAAGGAACCCGATCTTATCAGGGCTATCCATAGAGAGGGCCATGAACTGGCAATACACGGCTATTATCATCAGAGGCTGTTTGAATTATCCAGAGAGGCATTTGAAGAGGATGTAAAGAAATCAATTGATATTGTAAGGGCAGTTACAGGGGAAAGGGTTTTGGGTTACAGGGCCCCTGAATGGTCAATAAGAAATAATACGCTTTGGGCTCTGGGTGCGCTGAAAAAATTGGGCATCCTGTATGATTCCAGCATGGTTCCGCTTACAAGGATGGGGGAGATAAATTTTGGGCATTACCCCTATATGATAAAAACCGAATTTGGAAATATCTGGGAATTTCCATTAACAACCATGAGATTCCTTTGGGAAAATCTTCCCTTTACAGGCGGACTTCCGTTAAGGATATCACCTTACTGGTATACGCTTTCAAAGCTAAAATGGATGAATAAAAGGTATGGTCAGCCAGGGCTTGTTTATGTGCATCCATGGGAGTTTGATAATGAGCATCCTGAAATAGACCTGCCTCTCAGCAGAAAATTTATGCATTATTTCAGGATATCTACGACAAGGCCAAAATTAGAAGGCCTCTTAAGGCATCTGAAGTTTGGGCCTATTAAAGAGGTTATAACGTTGTAGTTGATAGTAACTACTATGAGCCAAGAGCCATGAGCTACAATATGATTGATAAATATTTCATAAAATCTTTTATAGCCACATGCCTTTTTGTTGGAGCCATATTAGGCGCTATTATAGGGCTTTGTTTTTATTCAGTTTGGGCCGCATGGTTTTTTCTGTCAATGTTATTTTTATTTTTCGGGTGGTATTACAGACCCCAGATAGAGGCATTCGGGGGCAGGTTTGACAGCAAGTTTATCGGTTTTATAAAATGAATAGAAGAGTTGTTATTACCGGAACCGGCCTGATAACCGCCCTTGGCATTGGTAAAAAAGAAAATCTTTCAGGAATAATTGAAGGGCGAAATGCAATAAAAGAGATAGCCTCTTTTGATGTAAAAAGCTACAGGGGCAAAACCGGCGGAGAGATAAAGGGATTTAATTTTTCAAGGGTTCTTAAAAAACTTAAAGCCTCAAGGCTTGACAGGGCGACAAAGCTTCTGCTGACTGCGGCTGACGAGGCGGTTCTTGAAGCGGGTTTAAAGGAATGCCTCCCTCAGGATACATCGCTTATACTGGGAACGACGCTTGGGGGAATGTTTTCAGGCGAGACATACCACCGCAGCATAGTCTATGGAAAAAAGGGCAGGCCTTCGCTCATTCTGGATTACCTTGCCCACTGTCAGGGCGCTCATTTAACCGAAGAATACGGATTAAATGGCAGACAGTTTACAATCTCCAATGCCTGCGCATCAGGCACAAATGCCATAGGGTTTGCGTATAAGGAGATACGTTCAGGCCGTGCGCATACAGTCATTGCCGGCGGTTATGATACTATGTGCGAATTTACATTTGCGGGCTTTAATTCGCTTCAGGCAGTAACCCCTTCGCTTTGCAGGCCGTTTGATAAGGGGCGCGACGGCCTCGTACTCGGAGAGGGAGCCGGTGTTATGGTGCTTGAGGAGATGGGGCGCGCTGAGGGAAGGGGCGCGGATATTATCGCGGAGGTTATAGGATACGGCGAGTCCAGCGATGCGTTTCATATTACGCGGCCTGAGCCGGGCGGCGCCTCTGCCGCTGCAGCAATATCAGATGCGCTGGAGGACGCTCAAATTGATGCGTCCCGGATTGACTATATAAACGCCCACGGCACAGCCACGACTTATAATGACGCTATGGAGGCAAAGGCAATCCAACGTGTCTTTGGAAACGTCTCCAAAACCATACCGGTAAGCTCAATAAAATCCATGATAGGCCATCTCCTTGGCGGGGCAGGCGCAGTAGAGGCTGTTATTACTATTTTGGCAATGAAGGAAGGGGTTCTTCCGCCGAATCTGAATTACAAAACTCCTGACCCTGACTGTCTCCTTAATATCGTTGATAAGCCCGGCCAGAGGATATCAATAAAAAGGGCTGTTTCAAACTCATTCGGTTTTGGCGGGGCGAATGCCGCAATAGTATTTCAGGATGTTAACACATGAGCTGCGAATATGTTATCACAGGCATCGGCATTGTAAGCCCCATCGGTATCGGCAATCCTGTATTCTGGGATGCGCTCCTTGCCGGTAGAACCGGTATAAAAGAGATAAAAAGTTTTAATACCGAAGGACAGAGAAGCCGCCTTGGCGCAGAGATAAACACAGACGATATAGATGCTGTTTTTTCCGACAAGAGATTCAGGAGGGCGGCAAAGATATCTAAATACTGTCTTGCGGCCGCGGATATGGCCATAAAGGACAGTGGGCTCAACCCCTCCGTATGGGACCCGGCAAAGACCGGCCTTGTTGTGGGTGTTACTCACGGCGCAATGAATTACACCAGGGACTTCCACACTGCGCTGATAAGGGAAGGGGCGCTCTCAGCCAGTCCTATGTTTTTTTCAGACTCTGTCCTGAATGCGCCTGCCGGCAATGCCTCTATTGCATTCAATATAAAGGGCGCGGCGCATACAATCGCCGGCGGCATACCGGCCGGGATAGACGCCATTGATTACGCAATAAGGGTTATGAGAAATAATAATCTGGATGTCTGCATTGCAGGCGGCGCAGAGGAGATAGACGCCCTGGTATTTGACAGCTATGCAAGGTTTGGGCTCTTGTCGCCGAATAACAGGGGAAAAGAAGGCATTAAACCCTTTGCCTCTGATAGAAATGGGTTCGTAACAGGAGAAGGCGCGTGCATGCTTGTGCTGGAAAAAAAAGAGGCGGCAGTCAAAAGGGGCGCGGTTGTTTATGCCGGAATTTCTGATGCAAACCCGCTGGGGACAGATTTCAAATCTGTCCCCAGCGATGATCGGGGAAAGATAATCTATGCGGTAACAGGCGCAAACGGCGCCGGCAAAGATGTTATTGAGGCCAGGATACTAAAGGCATTGCTGGCAGGGAATAATAAAAACGCGGCGCGGGTCTTTGTGGGGAATATTAAACCTCTTACAGGTGAATGTTTTGCCGCCGGCAGCGCAATGCAGGCCGCATCAGCGGCAATGGCGCTTCATAAAGGAATCATACCTCCGTCAACCATTGGAGAGGGTCTGATAAAAGAGATGGATTGGTGCAGGCCCAACACAAAAGAAGAAGAGGTAAAGGCAGATATGGCGCTAATAAGTTCAATCGGATTTGAGGGGAGCGGCTCTTTACTTGTTTTAAAAAGTCATGGGTTTTAAGAAAAACCTGATGAGCCTCTATCTCACAAAGGGGATGAAAATTCTCACCCTCCCCTTAATCCCCTCCCGTCAAGGGAGGGGAAACAAATAGTCCCCTCTCCCCAGTGGCACAGGCTTCCAGCCTGTGGAGACAGGCAAGATGCCTGTCCCACCAGAGAGGGTCAGGGTGAGGGGTATTTTGGAGCAAGGTTAAAACTTATGACAGCAGTTTTTGAAGACATAAAGACAGGGATTGACATATTAAGGCAGTTTATTGTCCCGAGGGCATTTACATTAAGGCTTGTTGAATTTGCGGAACAGGAAGGGATACTCTCTGTCATAAAAGAGATGAAGAGTTTTACAAGAGAAGAATTCTGTGATAGGGCCGCTGGACAGCTTAAATACAAGACAGGAGACAGTGAAAGGAAGAGGATGCTGTTTATCCTGCTGGATTTTCTTGAAGAGTGCGGGTATGTTTCGCAGAACCCGGCGCATAGCTGCATATACAACGATGATGTAAAACCTCTGCCTGCGCTTTCTCCATCTGAGAGAAAGACCCTAAAAGAGGGCTTTTACAGCGAGGTGGAATTTTTCGGCAGGTGCATTGACTATGCAGGCGAGTTTCTGCGCGGCGGCGATCATCTTTATAATTTTACCAAAGGCATGGAGGATATATGGGACAGGTTCCTCGGAAATTATGAGTTCAGCATAGCAAGGGATATACTCTTAAAGGCGATGGCATCGGATAAAACAGCGGACTGTCAAATGCTGGACCTCTGCTACGGGACAGGCCACGGGCTTAAAGCCATATGCAGGGATTTCCCGAATGCCGGAATAACTGCAATAGACTTTACCGGCGCCATGAGGCAGTTCGTGATGTCAAGGCTCGGAGAGAATTCCGGAAGGATAAGCTGGGTTGATGCGCGCAGATGGAACGGCTTTGGCTCAAGGCTCCCGTTTAAAGACATGACTTTTGATATGGTGTTTTTCTCATGCGGGGACCCTTATATTCCGGAAACCCTGCGCGAATATGTATATAAAGACATATACAGGATTTTGAAGCCCGGCGGCGCTGCGGGTATTGTTGCGTGGGGGTATCCTGACAGGCAAAAGAGGCACATACAGAATGAATGGGTAAGGAAGGGGATATATATACACGATTTCGCAGAGAGCGTATGCAAGGGATGGCACGGCTTCCGCGATATAGACTCTACTATCAGGATGGCTAAGGATATAGGGTTTGTCGGGTTAAACGCAGTGGTTAATAATTTTTATATGCTTGACTCTGCTGTATGGGTGTTTAAGAGGCCATGAGCAGACAGGTCGTTGTAACAGGCATGGCCGTTGTATCTCCCCTTGAATCAGGGGATGGGCTTGAAATGTTCTGGAAGGAGCTGCTGAAGGGAAAGGATGCCATAAAAGAGGTTAAGTCTTTTGATACCGGGAGATATGAATGCAAAATAGCAGGCGAGGTAAAGGGGTTTGAGCATACAGGGACGGAACGTTGGATAAATTTTCTTGATTTTGCATTTAAGGAGGCGCTTGCAGATGCAGGGGTTGATGCGGGCGCAGGGGGATTTGGATTATATATCGGCACTGTGTTGGGGGGCATACTCGCAGGTCAGGAGGCATGGAAAGAAAATAAATACACTCTTCCTGAAAAATATCACCTCTATTCCGGTGAAAGATACCTGACAGATAATTATAAAATAAAAGGCCCTGTCCTTACCGTGTCCACCGCCTGCGCATCAGGCACAGATGCCCTTGGTATGGCATACAGAAATATCCTCTGGGGGAAGGCCGATGTAATGGTGGCAGGCGGAGCGGATACGTTGAGCGAGTTTGCATTCTGCGGTTTTAATAATCTTAAAGCGCTGACAAAGACCAAGGTAAGGCCGTTTGACAAAAACAGGGATGGATTAGCGCTTGGCGAGGGCGCTGCATTTCTTGTTTTGGAAGAGGCAGGCAGCGCCAGAAAAAGAGGCGCGCGGATTTACGGCAGTATAACAGGCTATGCCTCAAGGGCAGATGCCCATCACATGACAGGGCCTGACAAAGAGGGCCGGGGGCTGGCATCGGCCATCAAAGCAGCATTAAAAGAGGCAGGCATATCAAAGGTGGATTACATAAACGCCCACGGCACAGGCACAATATATAACGATGCAATGGAGACAAAGGCGATAAAGCTCGCATTCGGCAAATCAGCATACGAAATACCGGTAAGCTCAATAAAATCCGTGATAGGCCACAGCTTTGGCGCAGGCGGCGCAATAGAGGCAGCAGCCTGTCTCCTTGCCATCAAAAATGGCGCAATACCTCCCACAATAAACTATCAGGAAAAAGACCCTGAATGTGACCTTGATTATGTGCCGAATACAGCAAGAAAGGTCGATATAAAAACAGCCATCTCTCTGTCCGCCGGCTTCGGAGGGCAAAACGCAGCCCTCCTTTTCAGTGCAGCGAATTAACTGATAATAAAATGTCAAAAATAGTTTTAGTCAATCCACCTTATGCTGCATGGGACACATCTGTTCCTTTGCCAAAGACACTGGAGAATACAACGGCTTCCTTCGGGCTGTGCTGTCTTGCCTCGGTTTTAAGGGAGAAGGGATATGAGCCTAATATATTGGAGGCAGGCGCGTTGCAGCTTACCCTTAAGCAGACACTTGCCTATATAATAAAGGAGCGGCCTCAAGTAGTGGGGTTCAGGGCATCCACGATTTCTTTTCTCAATGCCGCGTTTCTGGCAAAAGAGATAAAGGAATATGATAAAAATATTATAACCCTTATCGGCGGGCCTCATGTTACCGCCCTTCCCATGGAGACAATCCAGGATTTTCCGCAATTTGACGCAGGGATAATCGGCGAGGGGGAAGAGACCATTATTGAATTCCTTGGGGCTGTTAACCTCCACACCAAAGATTTGGGGGGGGTAAAGGGGTTGGTTTACAGACATAATGGAGAAGTAAGGCTTGCGCCAAAAAGGCCGTATATGGAAAATCTGGATACCCTGCCCATACCTGCGTGGGATCTGCTAAAAGGTTTTCCTGAAAGTTATCAGCCGCCGCTTATGAGCTATAAAGAACTCCCTGTGGCATCCATGGTTACATCCAGAGGATGCCCTTTCCAGTGCATATTCTGCGACAGGTCTGTATTCGGGAACCGCTACAGGTGCTACAGCGCAGGATATGTTATAAAGATGATAGAGCATCTTGTGGAAAGATATGGAATCAGGCACATTATATTTTATGACGACCTCTTCGCAGCATCTGGGTCAAGGATTAAAACAATCTGCGAGGAGATTATGTCTAAAAAATTGAACATAAGCTGGACATGCGACGCAAGGGTGAATACAGTAACACCTGAAACCCTTGCCCTGATGAAAAAGGCAGGGTGCTGGGAGATCGCATACGGCATAGAGAGCGGCTCGCAGAAGATACTTGACTTTGTGGCAAAGGGGATTACATTGGAGGAAATAGAAAAAGCCGTGTATGCGACACATGAGGCGGGCATAAAGGTAAAGGGGCTTTTTATGATGGGACATCCCCTTGAGACCCGCGAGACCATTAAAGAGACTATTGACCTTGCAAAGAGGCTGCCCTTTGACATCATCAATATCAGCAAATTCACACCTTTCCCCGGCACAGAGATATATAAAGACGCCCACAAATATGGGCAGTTTTCCCCTGATTGGAAAAAGATGAATGCCATGAATTTCGTTTTTATCCCGCATGGATTTACTGAAAAGGAATTAGACTGGGAATACAAAAAGGCCATTGCAAAATATTACTGGAGGCCGCGGAAGACCCTTTCTTTATTTATCTCCATGCTCAAAGACCCGGCAGGGATTAAAAGGCTTTTAATGGCAGGCTGGGATGTCATGATGTTTTTTATTTTAAAGATGGCAGGAAGGGTAAAGGCCGCTTAAAACTAATTTTATGCACACAAGGATTTTCATAACAGGCATGGGGACATGCGGGGAAGCGCCGGCCCATATAGAGACTCCAAAGGCGGTTAAGACTGTGCTCAGGGCTGAGGAACTGGCTCTGGCCGCAGTATCTGCGGCGCTAAAACAAATTAGAAATTTGGAATTAGACACCGGTATAGTCTTTGGCATAGATAATTCCATAGACAGATGTAAGGCGGAATTTTTTAAAGGCCTTCTCGCAGAAGGTCCCATTGGCGCAAGTCCTCTGCTTTTTCCTTATACAAGCCATAACGCAATAACAGCCCAGGCAACCATTGCCTTTGGCATAAAGGGCGAGGATATTACCATTGTTAGCGGGGCTTCTTCATTCCTGAAGGCAGTAGGATATGGCTTTGAATTGCTGCATAGAGGCATAATGAATGCGGTTATTGCAGGCGGAGTCTCTGAAAATAGGGCAATGGTTATTATAATGGAGAGCCTCACCCCTATAGAATTGGGAATTA
>JBBTFC010000005.1:0-13322 GCA_038042015.1 Deltaproteobacteria bacterium | reverse complement strand
CGTCCGAGACGATTAAGAAAAAATGAAATGCTGAGAAGAATGGTCAGGGAGACAAGTTTATCCGTAGACAACCTGATATTGCCGCTATTTGTAACATTCGGCAGGAGTGTAAAAAAGCCGATAAGCTCTATGTCAGGCCATTATCAGATGTCAGTGGACAATCTTGCAAAAGAGGCGAAAGAGATAAAAAGCCTCGGCATACCTGCCGTGATTCTGTTCGGCATCCCTGAGCATAAAGACGAGATTGGCAGCGAGGCGTATAATCCAAAAGGTATAATTCAGCAGGCTATAAAAACGATTAAGAATAAGGCGCCTGAACTGGTTGTCATCACAGATGTATGCATGTGCGAATATACATCACACGGGCACTGCGGGATAATAAAAAATAACGATGTGGATAACGATGCAACGCTTGAGCTTCTCGCAAAGGAGGCGCTGTCTCATACAAAGGCAGGGGCTGATATGGTGGCGCCGTCAGATATGATGGATGGACGGGTGGGAGCTATCAGGAAGGCTTTAGATGAAAACGGTTTTCAAAATATGCCGATTATGAGCTATGCCGTAAAATACGCCAGCGCATTTTATGGGCCGTTCAGGGAGGCAGCTGAATCAACGCCTGAATTCGGAGACAGACGAAGTTATCAGATGGATCCGGCAAACAGCGATGAGGCGATAAGAGAAGTGAGGCTTGATATTGAAGAGGGCGCGGATATTGTGATGGTAAAGCCTGCGCTGCCGTATCTTGACATAATACGGAGGGTAAAAGAAGAGTTTGGTTATCCTGTTGCCGCATATAATGTAAGCGGCGAATTTGCAATGATAAAGGCAGCGGCAGAGCTCGGATGGATGGACGGCGAACGGGCAATGATGGAAAGTCTTATTTCTATAAAGAGGGCAGGCGCTGATTTAATACTCACATATTTTGCGAAAGAAGCAGCAAAGATATTAGGAAGGTAGGTAGTTATGAACACAATGCTAAAAGGTCATCCCCACGAAGTGCCTGGGCCTGCCCCTGCAGATTTTAAGCAGGGGATGGAAACAAAACATGGAGCAGAAAAAAAGTGGCTTCCGAAACTGATTGCATGGGAGGTAACGAGGTCATGCAATCTGAACTGCATACACTGCAGGGCAGCGGCAAGGTTTGGCCCATATCCCAATGAACTCAAAACAGAAGAGTGTCTTGCGTTTCTTGATGATGTGGCAAAGGCATTTCCTTCGCTTATCATCATCCTTACAGGCGGCGAGCCAATGTTGAGGGGAGATATATGGGAGATTGCGGCGCACGGCCACAAGCTTGGCCTGCGGATGGTTATGGCCCCATGCGGCGTTCTTGTTACAGAGGAGACAGCCAAAAAGATGATAGAGTCCGGCATACAGAGGGTCAGCTTTTCCATAGACGGCGCAACTGCTGAAAGCCATGATAATTTCAGGAGGGTCAAGGGCGCATTTGACAGTGTAATGAAGGCAATTGAAAATGTAAAAAAGGTTGGTCTTGAGTTTCAGGTAAATACAACAATTACAAAACACAACCTCAAGGAACTGCCGCTTATTCTGGATTTGGTTATTAAACTCGGCGCCAAGGCTCACCATCCGTTTTTGCTGGTTCCCACAGGAAGGGGCGCTGAATTAAAGCACATGGAGATAGCTCCTGAGGACTATGAAAAAACCCTAACATGGTTTTATAACATGAGGGACAAGGTGCCTATCCAGTTCAAGCCGACATGCGCGCCGCATTACTACCGGATATTCAGGCAGCATGAAAAAGAAAAGGGGATAACCGTAAAGCCGGAAACCCACGGCCTTGACGCCATGACCAAGGGGTGCATGGGGGGTCAGTCATTCGCATTTGTGTCTCATACCGGAAAGGTGCAAATATGCGGTTTCCTGGATGTTGAATGCGGGGATATAAGAAAAGAGCCGTTCAGCAAAATCTGGGAGACATCAAAGGTCTTCAAAGAGATGCGGGCGTGGGATGATTATCTCGGAAAATGCGGATACTGTGAATTCAGAAAGGTATGTGGCGGCTGCAGGGCAAGGGCTCATGCCTTTACCGGAAACTATATGGAAGAAGAGCCGTTTTGCACATACGAACCCAGTGAAGAGGCGAAAATTGCGCATGTTAGACGAAAGGAGGCAGTAGGCGAAAAGTAATGGATGCTGTAGATAAAAAGATGTTAAATATAATACAGACCAAATTTCCCATTGTCCAAAGGCCGTATGAGGCAATTGGCAAAGAGGTTGGCGCTTCTGAAACAGATGTAATTTTGCGCATTGGCAATCTGAAGAAAGAAGGAATTATCAGAAGGATAGGCGCGACATTTGACCCGCGTAAACTCGGTTTTGTAAGCTCACTTTGTGCTGCTAAAGTTCCATCCGATAAAATTAAGAAATTTGTAGAGGTTGTTAATTCCTACTCCGGCGTAACCCACAACTATGAAAGGGATAATGAATACAATATCTGGTTTACATTCATAGATGAGTCAATGGAAGAGATTGAAAATAAACTAAAAGAGATTTCAAAAAAGACAGGCATAAAGGACGTAAAAAACCTGCCAACCGTTAGGTTTTTCAAAATCAGGGTTGATTTTGATATGGAGAAATAAAGCAATTGCTCATTTATGGACGCATTTTAAAACACTGATAAACAGGCAAACCGCATTTCCTATTCTTAAACCCTCATCAGAAATAGATGTTAACCTACAAGGTAGAAGTGAAAGTAGGGTCAAGTCTTGAATTCCTTGCCATAAGGAAACATAAAGGGAGTGTGTCTCCACTTTTTAAGGTAAGATGCAATTAGTGACAGCGCCTATTTTAGGATAGAGGCAATGAAAAACGACTACCGCGAACGTTCACTAAAAATCCACGGACTCATATGCGCCAAATGCGCACGGGAGTTCACCCATAAAAATCAGCGCCTGCTGACAGTGCACCATAAAGACGGTAACCACCTTAATAACCCCCCTGACGGCTCTAACTGGGAAAACCTGTGCGTATATTGCCATGAGGATGAGCACAGCCGCGGGCTCCTTGCTGACTATTTGAGTGGAAAATAATGATAGTAGGAAGGTCATCATGCGAAACCGGTAGGAAAAGGGGACTGAATTATTTGTTTTTCTTTGTCTCTTAGCTATACTATCTAACCACCATGCCCCGTTTTGTTATACACAAACATAAAGCAACGCATCTGCATTTTGATTTCCGTCTGGAAATGGAAGGCGTCCTGAAAAGCTGGGCTGTTCCCAAGGGCGCGCCTGAGGAGGCCGGAATAAAACGGCTTGCGGTGGCTGTGGAGGATCATCCGCTTGATTATATTGACTTTGAGGGGATTATACCGAAAGGGCAATACGGCGCAGGAACTGTTGAGATATGGGATAACGGGGATTACGAGTTCGAGTCAATGGAAAAAGGGAAGATGGTCTTCAATCTTGACGGCAGAAAGGTAAGAGGGCGATATGCCCTGATTCATACAAACAAAAAGAATTGGCTCATTTTTAAAATGCTTTCTCCAGATTAAACTTTCCTTGACCCTATTGGCAGCTTTCGGTAACATTGCACAGTGAAAGGTTTATCAAATGCTAATCTACAAGGTAGTTGAAATAAACACAGTAACTGACGAAGAGTTGGAGGCTGCCATAAACGAGTGGGTAAAACAAGGCTGGTCGTTTGATGGCTTTCACTTTGCCATGCGCGAGGCATCCAAAAGGCCTGCCATGGCGTTTATACTTTTTACAAAAGAGGATGAGGGTTAGGTGCGGGTCATCGGCGTGGGAAATATTTTGTTAAAGGATGAAGGCATAGGTGTAAGGGTAGCAGAATATATAAAAGAAAAAAGGCTCCTTCCCCCAGAAATAGATATTGTTGATGGGGGAACCGGTGGCATACAGCTTATCTCTATTATCAAAGACGCAGATAGCCTCATTATAATAGACGCTGTTAAGGGCGGCGGAAGACCGGGCAATATCTACAGATTTACAATTGACGACATCCCTGTCAATATAGCGCAAAAGACATCCCTTCACGAGCTCGGGCTTCAGGAGGTATTTGCCTTATTGGATTTATCAGAAGGGAAAAGGCCTAAAACAGTCATTATAGTCGGGATTGAGCCTGGAGAGGTTGCGTATGGTATGGACTTAAGCCCTGAACTTAAAGCAGTTGTGCCAAAGGCGGCCGGAGTGGTTGTGGATGAGGTAAAAAAGATATTTAAAATTAAGAAGAAAGACCGTAACTTTCCAACCTGATATTCCCATCTTCATAAACAAGATAACTAAATTCCTTTATCCAGTCCCCTGGATTAGCATAAACTCCATTTTTGCCATTTGCGGCTATTTCTGAGATTTCCGGAACATGGGAATGGGCAAAAATGACAATATCAAAATTTTGAGTTATCTTTTCCTTTGCAAAATTTTTCTGTCGTTTATCTAATTTATCACCTATTTTGTGATTTCTGCGGCTTGTTTTTGCAAGCCACAAGGCAACCTTCCATGCAAAGGCAGGGGACATAATTTTGATAATCACGCTGGTGATTGAACTCCTTAAAAGTCTTCTCCAGATTTTATAACTTATATTAGGTTCTGCAATATCACCGTGGGCAAGAAAGAACCTTTTCCCATCCAAGGTTATGTCCGCTGAATCCGGATAAACTTCGCCGTCTAATATGTCTTTGAAGAATGGCCCTACAGAAAAATCATGATTGCCTTCAACATATATTATATTTGTGCCTGACTCCTTAAGCCTTTTAAACTGAGCTAAGACAGGGGAATAATTATACTCCAGTGTTTCATTATAGCCTGTCCAGAATTCAAAAAGGTCGCCCAGTACGAAAAGTATGTCAACATCCTTTAGTGTTTTAAGAAATGAGCAGAGGTGTTTTTGATTTGGGTCATTAAGGCCTTTCAGATGCGCGTCTGCAATAAATATGGCTCTCATATTGTCTTTAATGCCTTCAAAGCAGCCTTTCTCATAACATTTACCGGCGCATCAATCCCTGTCCAGAGTTTAAAACTTTTTGCGCCCTGGTGGATCAGCATGCTTAGACCGCCATGAGCAGCCAATCCGAGTTTATCCGCCTTTTTAAGCAAAAGGGTTTGTAAAGGGTTATACACAATATCCGATACTATTGCTGTTTTTGGCAAGGCCTCCAACGGGATTTCTAAAATTTCGTTTTTCTCCATACCCACGGATGTTGTATTTACAAGCAGATTGATATCCTGAAAATATGTCCTTAGTATATCCTCCTCAAGCCCAATAGCCTCAAATTTTGTATCCGGAAATTTTCTTTTAAATGTTTTTACAAGATTATCGGCCCTTGACAATGTCCTGTTTGCAATAATGATTTTTTTTGCCCTGCTTTTGGCAAGGGCTGCCAATACTGCCCTTGCAGCCCCGCCTGCGCCAAGGATTATAATTATCTTATCTTTAGGATTAAATTTGCAATCCTCTTTTATTGACGCAACATAACCATAACCATCAGTGTTGTGGCCTATAAGTCGGCTGTCTTTGTTTATAATTGTATTTACAGCGCCAATGAGCCTTGCCTCTTCTGAGATATCATCAAGTAATTTCATCACAGCCTCTTTGTGTGGTATGGTGATATTCACGCCCAGCATACCGATCCCCTTTATCCCATTAACTGCATCTCTCAAATTTGAGGGCTTTATTTCAAATGGCAGATAAATCATATCAAGTCCAAGCGCCTTTATAACAGCATTATGCATGGCCGGGGATATGGTATGTCTTATAGGGTATCCAAATATGCCTAATATTCTTGCTTTGGCAGTGATATTCATTTCAGTATTTTCTTTACCTTTTCAACATCCCTTTTTATCTGAATCGCCAACCCCTCTGCGCTTTTGAAGGTCTTTTCACCACGGAGCCTTTGAATAAATTCAATTTTCAGTTTTTTACCATAAATGTTTTGCTTGAAATTTATTATATGCGCCTCAACAGCGCGTTTATTTGTATGAAAAGTGGGGGCAAATCCTACATTGACAGCCCCTTTGTATGTCTTATTGCCCAACATTACCCTAACTGCATATATCCCGTCCTTTGGTATGAGTTCGTTATGAATCTCAATGTTTGCTGTTGGGAAGCCGAGGTGCCTTCCGATATTTCTTCCTTTGACCACCTTTCCTGACACAGCATACGGCCTTCCCAGAAAACCAGCAGCATCTCTGACCTTGCCGTGCCTTATATATTCCCGTATCCTTGAGCTGCTTATAATTATCCTTCTTTTTTTACGGGCATGGATTACAGACACCTTAAAACCAAACTTTTTGCCAAGCTCCTTCAAATATTCTATAGTGCCTGTTCTACCTTTTCCAAATGCGTAATCATGGCCTACCCAGACCTCTTTTGCCTTCAATTGTTTTACCAGCGTATCTTCCACAAATTCCCATGGATGCTTGGAGGCAAATTCCTTTGTAAATCTGGCAAGGATTAGATAATCTATGCCCGATGCCTTTATCAATTCTATTTTTTCTTTTAATGTTGTAAGCAGAAACGGGCTCTTATGCGGCGCAACTATCTTTAATGGATGGGGTTCAAATGTATAAACAACGGACGGAAGCCTTAATTTTTCAGCCCTGTCCTTTACTGCCTCTAAAACCTTTTGATGTCCCTTATGAACACCGTCAAAATTGCCGATGGTAACGATGGGCGGTTTTATGCTTTTAAATTTTCTAATGTCCGTGATAATTTGCATAAATAGCGGATAGCGTATAGGACAAGCGGATAGCGTCATAGTATTTTCTCTACGCTATCCGCTAAATATTAATATTATTCTAATTTCTTCACAGCCTCTTCTATCCGCTTCAGTCCTTCCTTTATATTTTCCATTGATGTGGCATAGGATAAACGGATATGGCCATCACAGCCGAATGCCTCGCCTGGAACAACTGCAACCTCTGCTTCATCCAGAAGGAATTCAGCAATATCTCCTGAAGTCTTTATCATCTTTCCACCAAACCTTTTTTTAAGGAGCCTTGATATATTTGGAAACACATAGAACGACCCGGGAGGAAGCATGCACCGGATGCCTTTTATTGCATTAAGGCCATTTACAATAACCTTCCGCCTTTTATCAAATTCCGTCCTCATCTCCTCCACTTTTTCCTGCGGCCCGTTTAAAGCCTCCACTGCCGCCTTCTGGCTGATGGATGCGGGGTTTGATGTGGACTGGCTCTGGATATTGGTCATTGCCTTTATAAGCTCTTTTGGCCCTGCTGCATAGCCTATTCTCCAGCCTGTCATGGCATATGTCTTTGATACGCCGTTTAAGACAATGGTCTGCCTTTTTATCTCTTCTGAAAATGAGGCCACTGAAACAAACGGGTGGTTGTCGTAACAGAGTTTTTCATATATCTCATCTGAAATTATAAACACCCCTTTTTTTACGGCCACATCCGCTATGGCCTTTAATTCTTCAGGCATATATGCCGCGCCTGTCGGATTTGACGGGCTGTTTATTACAATTGCCTTTGTTGAAGGAGTTATCGTATCTTCAAGTTCATCCGGTGTTATCTTAAAACCGTTCTCCTCGTGCGCAGGCAATATGACAGGTTTTGCGCCGCTTATTGCAACCATCACAGGATATGATACCCAATACGGCGCTGGGATAATCACCTCATCCCCTTTTTCAAAAAATGCCAGAGATAGATTGAAGAACGATTGCTTACCGCCGCAGGATACAAGGATTTCATCCCTTGTGTAGTCAAGGCCATTGTCCCTTTTAAATTTGTTTATTACGGCGTCCTTGAGTTCATCTATCCCGCCAACAGCGGTATATTTTGTAAAGCCGGCTTTAATTGCCTTTATGGCAGCCTCTTTTATATTAAGAGCCGTGTCAAAATCAGGCTCGCCTGCGCCAAGGTCTATAACATCCCAACCCTTTGCCTTCATCGCCTTTGCCTTTGCAGTAATGGCAAGGGTCGGCGATTCCTTCACATCCTGCATACGCTTTGCAAGTTTTAACACATATCCGCTCATCTGATATTCCTCTCCTTTAGCATCTTCGCCACATTTGGCGGAACAAAACAATCAAACCTGCCGCCGAGCCGCGCTATTTCCTTTATAAACCGCGAGCTTAAATATGAATAATCTTCAGCGGTCATCATAAATACGGTTTCAATGTCCGGGGCAAGTTTTCTGTTGGTAAGCGCCATCTGGAATTCATATTCAAAATCAGAGATGACCCGCAAACCCCTTAAAATAATACGGGCCTTTTTCTTATGCAGATAATCTATCAACAGGCAGTCAAAACCTTCAACATTCACATTTCTATATTTCTTAACTGACTCCTTTACCATCCTTATCCTTTCATCCACAGTAAAGAGCGGCTCTTTTGTAGGGCTTTCTGCAATTGCCACTATAAGCCCGTCAAAGAGTTTTAACCCCCTCTCTATAATATCAAGGTGGCCATTTGTTATAGGGTCAAATGTTCCAGGGTAAACTGCTATGCGTTTTTTCATGTGATTGTTCTCTGTGCCGTATGTTTTGATTTGTAAAACGACACTACCGTATCCCCGTATCGCCGTCTGTCAAAAAGTTCAAGGCCTTTTACCTCTCCATCCCATATCATTCGTTTGGAGGATTCTGCAACTATTAGACCGTCTGCATTGAGAAGCCTTTTATCAGCGATATAATTCAATACAATGCCTGTAAGCGACATGAGATAAGGGGGGTCTATAAATATAAGGTCAAAACTTTCTCTCTTTTTATTTGCAAAAGCCAGTGCGGACTGCACATCCATATTGATAATTTTAGTCCTGCCGGTAAATCTGCATAATTCAAGATTTTTTTTAATAATTTTAACAGCCTTTGGGTCGTTATCCACAAATGCCGCTGTCTCCGCCCCTCTGCTTAGCGCCTCTATACCCATAGCCCCTGTCCCTGCAAAGAGGTCTAATACTGTTTTGAACGAAAATGGCTGCGATAGAATATTAAATATTGCCTCCCTTACCTTATCTGTTGTAGGTCTTATAGACATGCCTCTAAAAGAGACGAGCCTTTTACCTCTTGCTGTTCCTCCTACTATACGCATCTGTTAATTCAGGTTAAGGTTGAGAACCTTATTATTTAACTGTGTCTTGCAGGTATGCCCATAATCTTTACAGAGATGAGGCGGTTGCGGGGGCCGTCAAATTCTGAAAAATAAATCGCCTGCCACTGACCAAGGGCAATCCTTCCCCTGTTTATCGGGATTGTCACGCTGTTGCCAACAAGAAGGGATTTAAAGTGCGCATCCGCGTTTCTGCCGTAGTCTCCTTTATTATGGCGGTAAGTTGGCTTGTCGGGGACAGTCTCCTTTAAAAAGTCATGAAGGTCTTTTGCCAGTTCAGGATCTGCATTGTTCAGATGGATGCTTGCCGTTGTATGGCCTGTGAATACTGTGGCTGTGCCCTCATATATGCCGCTTTCCTGAACAATAGCCTCCACCATGCCGGTAATGTTTATATCCTCACCCTTCAGTGTGGTCTGCAGCCTGATTGTGTCATTAAAAACCTTCATCCTGTTGACCTCCTTTGTATTGTGTTTGCAGCATCACTGTATATGTTGCGCTATAACGTTACCATATAAATCCTATAGCAACTGCGGTAATATATCGCCTGACTTGCCAAAAAGGGTAACATCCGCACTTGCTGAAAGCGGGGTACTTTCTATATTTATCTCCACAATAAATGCGCCTTCATCCTTTGCCCTTAATGCCAGCGATGCAGCGGGATGCACAACGCCTGATGTGCCTACTACAAACATAATGCCGCAATTGTCAGATGCAACAAATGCCTTTGTCATGACATTATCAGACAACATCTCTCCAAACCAGACCACATCCGGCCTTAAAAGCCCCCCGCATTCGCAAAAAGGCAATATCTTGATGGGTACATCCCTGTTTTCAGTAACCTTGGAGCATGTAAGGCACTTTACACGCCATATATTGCCGTGAAGCTCCATAATATTTTTGCTTCCGGCAAGCTGATGAAGGCCATCCACATTCTGTGTAATAAGCGTAAATTCCTTAACCCTTTTTTCTATCTCTACAATAGTAAAATGGCCCGGATTTGGCTTTAACCGGGATAGAACCTGCCTCCTTGAGTCATACCACTCCCAGACAAGACACGGGTCTTTTTTAAATGCCTCGGGGGTTGCAAGTTCCTCCGGCTTAAAGTTTTTCCAAAGTCCATTCTTTCCTCTAAAGGTTGGAACGCCGCTCTCTGCCGAGATACCTGCGCCTGTCAATATTGTAACAGCAATAGAATTATGCAGCCGCTCCTTTATATCCTGAATACTGTATTTTATGTTCTGCATCTGATATTGTTCAACAACACTATTCATCTATGGCACTTTGCCATTAAGGCGATGCTTACAAGATTAGGGGGCGCAAAGAGTTTAATGAGTATATTGAAAAGTTGGTGTTTTGTCAATAACTCCGGCAGGCATACAGATTTTTTATAAAAATACCCTGACAGATTTACTTTGCTACCACAGAATTTTTCATATTTTTCTTGACATGTGAGGCCCCCTTTGCTAATTTTTACTGTCTTACTTTTGGGGATACAAGCCCCCGCTATCCGTTATAATTCAGGAGGAATTTTCATCATGAAGAAAAGATTTTTGCTGGCTCCAGGGCCTACGCCTGTGCCTGAAAATGTGCTTCTTGCCATGGCCCAGCCGATGATTCATCACAGGACTCCGCAGTTTTCCGCAATCTTTGCGGAGGCAAAGGATGATTTAAAATATATCTTTCAAACAAAACAGGATGTCTTAATCCTTGCGGCGTCAGGCACCGGCGCAATGGAAGGTTCCATAACAAATCTCTTTTCTCCCGGCGATGAGGTTATTGTTATAAACGGCGGCAAATTCGGCGAAAGATGGGGAAAGATTTCAGAGGCATACGGACTCAAGGTTCACTGGCTGAATGTGGAGTGGGGCAAGGCGGTTGACTCGCAGGATGTGAAAAAGGCTCTGGATGCAAATCCGAAGATAAAAGCCGTTCTCATGCAGGCGAGCGAAACATCCACCACAGTTGCCCATCCGGTAAAAGAAATTGCAGAGCTTACCAGGAATCGTCAGGACTCAGTTCTGATAGTTGACGGCATAACCTCTGTCGGGGTATTTCCTACGCCGATGGATGAGTGGGGCATAGATGTTTTGGTATCCGGTTCACAAAAGGCGTTTATGCTGCCTCCGGGTCTGGCATTTGTAGCCCTGAGCGAGAAGGCATGGAAATTTATGGAAACGGCAAAGTGTCCGAGATTTTATTTTGATTTTAAGAAGGAGAGAAAAAATTTAAAGAATAATACAACGGCGTATACCCCGGCAGCATCTCTTATTATCGGTTTACGCGATGCGCTCAAGATGTTGAAGGAAGAAGGTCTTGAAAATGTTTTTGCAAGACACAACAGGCTTGCCAGGGCAACAAGGGCTGCTGTGAAGGCAATGGGACTTAAGCTTCTTGCGCCCGACAGCCCAAGCGATGCCGCTACCGGCGCATATGTTCCTGAAAATATTGACGGCGAAAAATTTGTGAAGTATCTCCGTGACGATATGGGTGTTACAATGGCAGGCGGACAGGATCATCTTAAAGGGAAGATTATCAGGATTGCGCATCTCGGTTATGTAGATACCTTTGATATAATAGTTGCCATATCGTCCATTGAAATGGCCCTCAGGAAATTCGGTCATAAGGTTGAATTCGGCAAGGGTGTGGCGGCAGCGCAGGAGATATTGTTGGAGGGATATAAATGAAGGTGTTGGTAAGCGACAGCATGTCGGACAGGTGTGTTGAGATTCTAAAAAGCGCCCCCGGCATTCAGGTTGATGTTAATACAAAGCTAAAGCCTGAAGAACTCAAGAAGGTAATCAAGGATTATCACGGCCTTGTTGTTAGAAGCGCAACAAAGGTTACGGCCGAGATAATTGAGGCAGCGGATAATCTTAAAGTAATAGGCAGGGCAGGGACAGGTGTTGATAATATTGATATGCAGGCTGCAACAAAAAAGGGTATTGTTGTTATGAATACCCCTGGCGGTAATACCGTAACCACAGCGGAACATGCGGTTTCCATGCTCATGGCTCTTGCAAGGAAGATTCCCCAGGCAACTGCCTCAATGCGAAAAGGGGAGTGGGAGAAGAAAAAATTTGAAGGCACTGAGATAACAGGCAAGACTCTCGGAATACTTGGCGTCGGCAATATAGGAACCGTTGTTGCAGACAGGGCGCAGGGGCTCAAGATGAATGTGATTGCATACGACCCGTATCTTTCGCAGGAGGCAGCCAACAGGATGGGCGTTCTTCCGGTGTCTCTTGACGATTTATACAAACGAAGCGATTTCATATCCGTTCATGTTCCGCTTACAAACGAGACAAAAAATCTGGTGAACAGAGATGCCTTTGCAAAGATGAAAAAGGGCGTAAAGATTATAGATTGTGCCAGAGGCGGGATAGTAAATGAAAAGGATTTATCGGATGCTATAAAAGAAGGGATTGTATCAGGGGCGGCTATGGATGTTTTTGAAAAAGAGCCGACGCCGGTGGATAATCCTCTCTTAGGCCTTGAAGAGGTAATTTTAACGCCGCATCTCGGCGCATCCACTGCAGAGGCGCAGGAGAATGTTGCCATAGCAATTGCTGAGCAGATTGTGGAATATCTCGTGAAAGGCACAATCCGAAATGCTGTCAATGTGCCGTCTGTGCCAGCGGAACTCCTTGCAAGCCTTAGTCCCTACATTACCCTTGCTGAAAAGCTTGGGAGCTTCCAGGGTCAGATACTCAAGGGCGGCATAGAGGAGGTTACCGTAGAATACAGCGGCGATGTGGTTTCATACGATGTTACGGCTGTTACAGTTGCTGCGATAAAAGGTCTGCTTGACCAGGTGATGGATCAGCAGGTAAATTTTGTAAATGCGCCGTTTGTTGCAAAGGAGCGCGGTATAAAGGTGATAGAGATAAAAAGTTCAAGGGCTATTGATTTTGCAAGCAGCATTACGATTAAGGTAAAAACCAAAGAAACAGAAAGCCTTGTGGAGGGCGCCCTCTTCGGCAAAAAGGAGCCGAGGATTGTCAGGATAGACAAATTCTTTCTGGACGCCGTGCCGGAGGGTTATCTCCTTGTGCTTTATAACTATGATAAGCCTGGTGTTATTGGTAATGTAGGCGCTTTACTCGGATCAGGGAGTATCAATATTGCAAGACTCCACCTCGGCAGACAGGCGGTTGGAGGAGAGGCTGTATCCGTATGGAACATAGATACGCCTTTACCGGCAGATCTGCTTTCAAAACTCATTAAACTGCCGCATATTATTTCTGCAAAGGTGGTAAAATTGTAG
>JBBTFC010000004.1:5383-9227 GCA_038042015.1 Deltaproteobacteria bacterium | reverse complement strand
GCGCGGTCGGCACATTTTCGTTCCCGGCGCGGTTACGGGTCATAGGCGCCATGACTATCCGATTGGGAAGTTGATAAGGACCTATTTGAATTTTAGTAAATAAATTTGAAATTGACATATTAAGTTACTCCTGTAATTAAGGTTTTAGGTAAAATCTTTCCATCACTTATACACCTCTATAAAATCCACATAGGAGATCGCCTTCTCCCCGGTATTGTCAGAATCATTCATTATGGCAATGGTGGCAACAGAAGGAGGATCTTCACCAAAGGCGGCTTTGTAATCATCTATAATATTTGCCTCCTCTGTCTTCCATTTGCCGACATTTGCACTTCCTTGTTCTAAGAGGATCATCTTTGCCCTGTCTGTATATCTGCTGGTAAACATCCTCTCCGGATATTCCTTGCTTGACCAGATATAATTTATGGCGCTGTGTGGAGGATAGTCCCCGTATAACAATCTTGCTGCGTTATATTTTAACTTTTCCGAAAAGGTTGCCTTTGCCGGATCATATTTAAAGGCGACATAAACCCTGATCGGATAGTCATCCCCTTCTTTGGTTTTAACATCTCCCTTTTTATATATATTCTCTACCCGCCAGCGCCACTTAACCTTAGGAAATTCGTAAACATTAAATTCCTTCTTGTAAATTATTCCGGAGGCAGAGGCATCGCTCTCCGCCTTGAGATATCCCTCTTCCCCCTCAGATTTTATGGTATAAATAGTATGTTTCTTTATCTTAGGGAAATTGAGCGGATTCCAATTTGACAGGTCATTGAATTCCTCCCTTAAAAAAACCTTATCCCCGGCATAACTAATCAGCGGAAAGAATATGATTATGAAAAATAAGACTATTTTTAATTTATGCATAATTCCCTTTTTTAATAAGCGATATAATAATCAGCCGCAGTGCGGAGTCTGATAATCTCTTTCATGCCAATAGGTTTAAAAAATTTTGCCGAGACCTTTTCCAAGTCATTCTCATCCCTGGCAATACCCGCCGTAATCATCATCTCACTATTGATATAAAAGACGGCGCCTTTATTATGGAGCATAGTTAAATATTCACCGTAAACCTGAGGCACCTTTTGTATCGGGATATTGAATTGATGCGCCAGTACCTGCCGCATACCTTCAGGCAGTTTATAGTTTTCCAAAGAATCCCTGCCAAAGAACCCTCTTTTATAAGTATTTACTGCGCTGGCATCAATAAGGACATCTACCGCAAATCCCTCTTCTATTGCGGCCCAAATTTCGTTATAAGCCACACAAATCTGGGCATCATCCTGCTTGAAACCGGTCTTGAGATGAAAAAGCATCTTCTTCTTTTCTGCCGAATAAGACATTAATGGTATTGAGATGACCAATATGGTTAATACAATGATTGTTATAAGATTTTTTCTCCTCACGTTCTCCTCCTTTTAATTTTATCTTTTTAACTCACAGCTGCATTCCTCACGCCGTTTTTTTATCATGGCATAAAAGATAATCCCTACAAAAATACACAGGGCAGGCAAAAAGATTATATCCAAATATCCTGTAAATGCCGATAACCCCAATATCCCTAAAAGGACTACCAATATAGGTGTAAAACAGCATAAGGCAGCCACCACTGCCCCGATCATGCCCACTTTAAATAAATGATTATCTCCTTTTTTGTCCAATCTTTAGTTCCTCCTCTCACCTGTAAATTTCCCCTCACCCTCGCCCTCTCATTTACTGTTCTTTAGATTAGCAATAATCTCGTCCGGTTCAGCCCTGTTGGAATAATCTGCATCAACAAAAGCATAATCAATAATCCCATTTCTTCCAATAATAAATGTGGCCGGAACAGGTAAGGTGCGGCGATGATCTGCGTTTCTTTTTTCTACATAAATCCCAAATCTTTCATAAATAGTATTCAATTCTTCACTCAGTTCAAAAACCAATTTATAATCTTTTGCAATGGTGTTTCCTACATCAGTCAATATAGGAAATTTCAATTGATGCTTCTCAACTATAGAAAGTGAATGGTCTGGGGATTCAGGAGTAATTGCAACCAGATTAGCCCCCAGCGCTTGAAAATCAGAAAGATGATCCTGTAATGCCTTGATTTCCAAGTTGCAGTAAGGACACCATTCTCCCCTGTAAAAACTGATAACAACCTTTCCTTTCTTCAGTAAAGATTGAAGTTCCACTGTCTCTCCTAAATGATTTTTTAAACTAAACAGAGGGGCATTATCCCCTGCTTTCAAACCTTGTGCAGATTCCTTGACAGCCACCTTTTCATTGAATTCCTTCATCACCTTTAAAGTTTTTTCATCCACCTGTTTAACGAAATTTGTTTTAAATTCGTTAATTTGTTCTTTAAGTAATTTCATTTTTTTATCCTCCTTTATTTTCCCGAATAAGTTTAAGATATTTTCTTTAATAATCTCTCTTATCTTTCGGAATATTGCAATCTTGTCTTCATACGAACCACATGCCAACACAGGATCCTCCAAATCCCATGATATCTTTTGATATTTACCTGGAAATATGGTACAGGTTTGCCTTACATTATCGCAAACAGTAATAACATAATTGAATTCCTGGTCAATAAATTCGGATACGGATTTTGACCTCTGCCCCGCAATATCTATACCGATCTCATCCATAGCCTTTATTGCCAAAGGATTTACCGTTGTTGGTTTTATACCGGCGCTAAAAACCTCAAACCGTTCACCTGCCAGATGCCTTAATAATCCTTCTGCCATCTGACTCCTCGCAGAATTTCCTGTGCATAGAAATAAGACTCTTTTTTTTACCATCATTTTACCATCTGCTGAGACTTTAAAAATCCTTGCTCTCCCTTTTTTGAGAATAAACATCTGATCATCTTTATCCTGAGCTGAATAGATAATTTCATTCTTAGGGATATGCTTTTCTTTTACAATAACGTTGATTTTATCTAATTTATCTTTATCCAGACCGCTAAATATATTGCATTGTTTTAGGTATCAGAGTTTATTCATAACGATAATTTTACATCTTATTATTAAATTTATCTGTATGCTATATTACAAAATTATGGTCTGGTAAAATTATTTTTTATTGCGAAGTTTCCCCAATAGCTCATATCATTCCTCCTTGGTTATTTTTTGCGATAAGGCGCGTTTCGCGATGCGGGTGACATATACCGTGACGATTAATGTGGCCAAAAGGCCAATTCCGTAAAGCGCCCACTCACCGGTAGACCGCTGTCGTCCGGCGGCGGCTCCGCCCAGGGAGGCAAGACTTCCGGCCAATGATCCGATGTAAACATACATAACTGTCCCCGGAAGCATACCAATCCACGAGGCCAGAACATAATCCTTTACCTTTACACGGGTCAGTCCCAATGCGTAATTCATAAGACTGAAGGGAAATACCGGAGACAGGCGCGTCAATAGGACAATTTTCCAGCCTTCCGCCGATATAGCCTCATCAATTGCCCGAAAAAAAGGTCTCTTTTCAATCTGACGCACAACCCAACTTCGCGCGATATATCGGCCGGTGAGAAATGCTATGGTTGCGCCCAGAGTTGAGGCAATGGAGACAATTACGGATCCCTTGACTACGCCAAAAACAACACCTGCCCCAAGCGTCAGAACTGAACCGGGAAGTAAAAATACACATGCCGCAATGTATATGAGAATGTAAGCGACAATACCGATCCATCCCAGGTTTTCGATCCATGCCAACACATCACGCAATTTGGAGGACAGGTCAGAATACCTGAAAGCCGCAAACAACCCTATGATAATGACTGCAACTATGAGCGCCTTTAGCCATGTCGGCAACGGGGATTTCTTCACATTGATCCGGTTCATTATTTTTTATGCGC
>JBBTFC010000004.1:0-5283 GCA_038042015.1 Deltaproteobacteria bacterium | reverse complement strand
ACTTACAGTGTTGTCCATATCTTAACCGCGCCTTTAAAAAGGTGATTTGCTTCCGCAGGCCCCCATGTGCCGGCGGCATACGGGTAGACCAGCGGCCGCTTTTCCAGTAAAGGGGTATAGTGACGCCAGGCATTTTCAGTTTCATCAGCATGGATAAAGAGGGTCTGGTCCCCCTCCATGACATCTAATAGAAGGGTCTCATAAGCATCAGGGAGATGGCCATAAACCTCATCATAACGGAAGTGGAGATTATGGGTTTTAATGGTAAACGGCTCACCCGGAGATTTTGCCTCAAAATAAAGGTCAAAGCCTTCGTCAGGCTGAAGTGTAATGACCAGCCTGTTGGAGCATATATTACATGATTGAAACGGCTGAAATATCGATATCGGCGGATAGCGAAAGGTAACCACAATGGCGCTGGTCTTTTTTGCAAGGCGCTTGCCTGTTCGAAGGTAAAAGGGAACGCCCTGCCATCTCCAATTTGCAATCTCAACACGGATAGCAGCATAAGTTTCGGTTGTCGAGTCAGGTGATACCCCTGCTTCTTCTTTGTAGCCGTGCGCCTCACTGCCGTTTATCTGCCCCCTCGTATATTGACCGAAAACAGCATCCTCGGGCCTGATAGGGGCAAGGGAGCGCAGCACCTTTATCTTTTCACCGCGGATAGCGTCTGCATCAAAGGCAGCAGGCGCCTCCATTGCTATGAGAGTAAGAAGCTGTGTGAGATGGTTTTGCGCCATATCCCGTAAAGCGCCGGCCTGTTCATAATAGCCGGCCCGTTTTCCTATTCCGAGTTCTTCAGCAACGGTTATCTCTACCTGTTCTATCCTGTCGCGGTTCCAGAGGGACTCAAAAATGGTATTGGCGAAGCGGAAGGCAAGGAGGTTCTGCACCGTCTCTTTGCCGAGATAGTGATCAATGCGGTAGATCTGAGACTCATCGAAGTAATTATGCGCTAACTGATTCAATTCCTGCGCAGATGTAAGGTCGCGGCCAAAGGGTTTTTCTATGACCACCCGCGTCCAGCCATGACTGGCATTAAGCCCTGCCTCACCAAGTCCCTTGATGATTGGAGGAAAGGCATCAGGAGGGAGGGCAAGATAGAATATGCGGTTTCCCTGAAGGACGTGTTTCTTTTCCAATTCTGCAATGCGGGCAGCCAACCTTCTGTAATCTTCAGCATCTCCAGATCCGATAGATTGATAATAAACGCAGCTACCGCACCACTCTATATCTAATTTGTCTTTTAAAGCAGACCCTGTGAAAATCTCACGAATCTGAGACCTAAATGATATATCATCCAAATCCGATGTCCTGGCAACACCGAGGATTAAGCATTTTTCTTTTAGCAGGCCTCTGGCGGCAAGACTTAAGAGTGAGGGGGCAAGTTTTCGGCGCATCAAATCGCTTGTTGCGCCAAAAATGATAAAGAGATGCGGTTCTATCTCTGTTTTCGACATAGCTATTCTTCCTTCTTTATCCCATGGCCGCCAAATTTATCCCTCATGACAGCAATGAGCCTGTCTGAAAAAGACTCCAAATCACGGGAGCGGAGCCGTTGGAGGAGCGACAAGGTAATCACCGGCGCAGGGACATTCAGGTCAATTGCCTCGGATACGGTCCATCTCCCTTCACCTGAGTCTGCCACATAGGGTGCTGTCCCCTTTAAATCAGGATCTTGAGAAAGGGCGTCGGCAGTCAAGTCAAGAAGCCACGAACGTACCACACTCCCATGCCGCCAGATTTCAGCAATCTGGCGGAGGTCCATGTTAAAATCATCCTTATGCCTCATCAGGGAAAACCCTTCTGCATACGCCTGCATCATACCATACTCTATACCATTGTGAACCATCTTCACAAAGTGGCCTGCGCCGCCCGGTCCCACATGCCCCCACCCCTTATCTTCAGCAGGGGCAAGTGTTTTGATAAGCGGTATAAGCCTGTCAACTGCCGATTTCTCTCCACCGACCATGATGCTGTAACCTTCTTTCAAACCCCATATACCGCCGCTTACACCTGCATCAACATAGTGAATCCCTTTCTCTTTCAGCATCAATCCCCTTCTGATAGAATCTTTATAGTATGAATTACCGCCATCTACAATCAGGTCGTCTTTTGCGACACAGGAGAGCAGCCCTTTAATTGTCTCTTCTACTGCCTCGCCTGCCGGAACCATGAGCCAGATGAGCCTGGGAGGTTTAAGCAGTTTGATTATTTCCTCAAGAGAAGATGCGCCTACGCCGCCTTTTTTTACGATATGCTCTACTTTCTCATGGGTGCGGGCATACCCCACAACCCGGTGCCCGCCTTTGAGGAGCCTCTCCGCCATATTGGCGCCCATCCGTCCTAAACCTATCATACCGAGTTCCATACGACCTCCTTTTATTCCCTATCTTCGCACCAAGGCCATAGCCCGTTTAACCACATTCTCCACATTAAATCCAAGCATCTCCATAACAGTATTACCAGGCGCAGAGGCGCCAAAACGGTTAAGCCCGATTACATCTCCTGTATCACCCACATACTCCCGCCAACCCTTTGGACTGCCTGCCTCCACAGATAGTTTAACTATATCAGGCGGAAGGATATGCCTTTTGTATTCTGTAGACTGTTCGTCAAAAAGTTCCAACGACGGCATGGATACTGCACGCGCCTTTATACCTTGATTGGCCAACACTTCCCGCGCAGATAGAATAAGATGAACCTCGGATCCGGTGGCAATCAACACGATATCGGGATGACCATTATCAGCATCTACCAGGATATATCCCCCCCTTGAAACACCGTCGGCAATTGGATATTTTTGCGGATCCAATATTGGCAGCTTCTGTCTTGTCAATACCAGAACCACCGGCCCGTTCCGCTCAACTGCCAATTTCCATACCGCAACAGTTTCATTTGCATCTGCAGGACGGAATAAGGTAAGACCTGGTATAGCTCTCAGCCCCATCAATTGTTCTACAGGTTGGTGTGTGGGGCCATCCTCCCCAAGTCCGATACTGTCGTGGGTAAAGACGAAAATAGAATGGGCCTTCATAAGGGCTGCCATACGGATGGCCGGCCGCATGTAGTCAGAGAAGATAAGAAAGGTAGAGCCATACGGTATAACACCGCCGTGAAGGGCAATGCCGTTGATAATGCCTCCCATAGCATGTTCACGAACGCCGAAATGTATGTTGCGGCCTGATGGGTTTATAAAACTAAAGTCGCCGCAGCCATTAAGGGTAGTCATAGTTGACGGTGAAAGATCAGCGGAACCACCCATAAAATTAGGCAGAATGCCGGCAATAGCATTCATTGCCTTGCCTGATGCGCTTCTTGTTGCAATGCTCCCCTCTTCGGGCTTAAACAGAGACAACACGCAGTCCCAATCTTTTGGGAGTTTACCACCGACTGCCTGCTCAAATTTTACGGCCAAATCAGGATATGCCTTCTTATAATTTTCAAAAAGGGAGTCCCATCCCTTTTCCAGTTTTGCCCCACGTTCCTGGGCTTGCCTGAAATGAGTTAACGATTCTTCCGGAATGTAAAAAAGAGGCTCCAGCGGCCAACCTAATTTCTCTTTTGTTTTTCTGATTGCATCACTTCCAAGCGGCTCTCCATGGACAGAAGCAGTATCCTGTTTTGGACTGCCATAGCCGATATGGGTTTTTATGATAATAAGCGAAGGTTTATTCTTTTCAGCCATAGCAGCCTTTATAACGTCTTCAATTGTTTTAATATCATTACCGTCAGTTACAGAGACTACCTGCCACCCATAAGAAGTAAAACGGCCATGAACATCTTCGGTAAAGGCGCAATCCGTGTTTCCTTCAATGGAAATATCGTTATCATCATACAAATATATCAACTTGCCGAGACCAAGGACGCCTGCAAGGGATGCCGCCTCAGACGATACCCCCTCCATCAGATCGCCGTCAGATACAATCGCGTAAGTATAGTGGTCTACAACAGTAAAATCAGGACGATTAAAAACATTGGCAAGAAATCTCTCGGCTATAGCCATTCCTACACCCATTGCAAAACCCTGCCCTAACGGACCGGTTGTAGCCTCAACCCCCGGCGCATGTCTGTATTCAGGATGACCCGGGGTTTTACTCCCCCACTGCCGGAAATGTTTCAAGTCATCAAGAGACAGATCATAACCTGTCATGTGAAGAAGCGCGTATAACAGGGCTGAACCATGTCCGGCAGAAAGTATGAAACGGTCGCGATTAAACCATGCAGGATTTTTAGGATTGTGCCGAAGAAAGCGGTCCCACACAGTATATGCCATTGGCGCCGCGCCAAGGGGCATGCCGGGATGCCCTGATTTCGCCTGCTCCACAGCATCCACTGCAAGAAATCGCAGGGTATTTATACAGAGTTTGTCAATGATGTTCATAAAAAATTATATCTCCTTTTTCGGTTCTGAAAATGTGTTCCCAATTAACCCCACTTTTTTACCTCTTTTTACTTCCTCAATTGTTTTATCAACATTCCATTCAGTATTGATTTTTTCAATCAGAGATAGTATTTCACTGCGGCCTGTAGCAGTTTTAGAAGACGAAATAAAGTGTGTTGGCAACTCTTCCTGCATTTCTATAAGCTCTCTTTTAAATGATTTAATATGTCTTTCAATATTCAGTTTTGATATTTTGTCAGTTTTGGTAGAAATAAGAACAAAAGGAATTCTAAGATACTTTAAATTACTTATAAATTCCATGTCAATTTTCTGAGGTTCAATCCGCGAGTCAATTAACACAAAAAGGCATGCAAGGTTTTCTCTTTTACTAAGGTAGTCGTCAATAAATTTACTCCATTTTGCAATCTCTACTTTTGAAGCGGATGCATATCCATATCCCGGCAAATCAACCAGATACCAGCTTTTGTTTATCAGAAAGTGATTAATTAGTCTGGTTTCCCCAGGTTTTACTGAGGTTTTAGCAAGACCGGTTCTATTAACCAACATGTTTATTAAAGATGATTTGCCAACATTTGACCTGCCAATAAAAGCGAATTCAGGTGCAGTTATTTTAGGGCAAAGTTCAATAGAAGAGCTACTTTTAACAAATTCGGCGGATTTTATGATCATAATGTATGGTTTGATTTTATTTAAAATAAAAAGCAAAAATGTTCTCTTTAACCATAGATTATTCTCTTATATTTTTAATAGAAAATTGTATATTTTATGCCTGATAATTCAAACGTTTACAAATCTTTTCTAAAAATGAGACTATGCTATTGGCACTGCGCCAAGTGGCATACCGGGGTGCCCTGATTTTGCCTGCTCTACAGCATCCA
>JBBTFC010000003.1:1160-6239 GCA_038042015.1 Deltaproteobacteria bacterium | reverse complement strand
GATAGGCAAGGGTTTTTAGGGGGGATGATGAAAAATATGGGTTATTTTTTGGGCATACAGTCTGTGTTGACCTTTGTTTCCCATCCATGATAGATTTTTATATGCCAAAAGAACAGTTAAGGGGAATACCGTCGGTTAACGAGATTTTAAGGTCTCTTGGCCTGAAACAATATTGGGGTTTCTATTCAAAAGACCTTGTTATACAGGCTGTCAGAGATATTCTTGGGAAGATGAGAGATAATATTATCGCCGGCCATCGGATGGATACTTCAAGGGATAAGATAGAGATGCTGATTAAGCAATATCTGGAAAATATGCTGAAACCATCTCTTAAAAGGATGGTTAATGCCTCCGGTATAGTTTTGCATACGAATATAGGTAGGGCGGTGTTATGCAATGAGGCTATTGAGGCTGTTAAGATTGCCGCGGGCAATCCCGTGAGTCTTGAATTTGATCTGGAAAAAGGCGAAAGGGGAGACAGGGACAGCCATATAGAGGCTGTCGTATGCCATCTTACAGGGGCAGAGGCGGCTGCCATTGTAAATAACAATGCAGCGGCAGTTTTCTTAACATTGAATACACTGGCTGAAGGAAAAGAGGTTATTATCTCCAGGGGCGAGCTTGTAGAGATAGGGGCTTCTTTCAGAATTCCGGATGTGATAAAGAAAAGCGGATGTAAACTTCTTGAGGTTGGGACAACTAACAGGACCCATCCGGGAGATTATATCTCTGCTATCAGTCAGGATACAGCCATACTCTTAAAGGCTCATACAAGCAACTACAAGGTGATTGGTTTTACATCAAATGTGGATTTGAAGGAATTAGTAAGAATTGGGAGACAATACAAGATTCCGGTGGTTGAAGATTTGGGAAGCGGTTTGTTGGTTGATCTATCCAAATTCGGTTTTCCCAAGGTTGACGAACCTGTGGTTAGAGAAAGTATTGCTGACGGCGCGGATATTGTTACATTCAGCGGTGATAAACTGCTTGGCGGGCCTCAGGCAGGCATTATTGCCGGAAAGAGGGAATATATCCAGAGGATAAATAAAAACCCTTTGAAGAGGGCATTAAGGGTTGACAAACTTACTATCGCTGCAATGGAGGCCACGTTAAGACTTTATTTACAACCGGACACGTTGCATAAGAGGCTTCCGACCCTAAGGATTTTAACAAGACCTGTTTCTGATATAGAAACAGTTGCAAAGGCGGCTGCAAGGCTTCTTAAAGAGAGGCTTGGCAAGGGATATATTGTGGAAATTGAGGATGGTTTTAGTCAGATAGGAAGCGGTTCTTTACCTCTTGAGGTGATTGCTACAAAGGTCGTTTCTATCGCCCATAATACCTTGCCGCCGGAGAAAATATTTAAGATGTTCCTGAAAAATATCCCGCCTGTTTTGGGCAGGGTGCACAAAGGAAGGTTTTTATTGGACATGCGGATGATAGAAAAGGCTGAAGAAGTGGTTATCAATTTTGAGTTAAAAAACTTTACATAACCCTATAGCTGTGTTAAATATTAGCAGATTTATCTGGAGAATTTATAGATGAGTTTAGTAGGAAATTTAGAGGATCTTGGACTCGGCGATATATTTCAGATTATCTTTTTGAGCAGAAGGTCGGGGGTTCTTGCTATCAGGGGCAAGGTTGTAGAAGGAAAGATATATTTTAAAGACGGCCTGGTGGTTGCGGCTTATTCTACTGACATCTCAAAAAAATCTGTTAGCAATAGCGCGCAGGGCGCAGTCTTCAGCCTTTTTATAGAAGAGGGTAATTTTAACTTTGAGCTTAAGGATGTAATTGAAGAGATTAAATTGATGAGGCCGGGGGCTGTCTTCATTGCTGAGCCAGGTCTTAATCCGCAGTTTCTGGCAATGGAGGGAACCCGCCTTTTAGACGAATCCAGGGCCGGAAAGGCTGCTGCCCCGCCTTCGCCGTTGCCCAAAATCGAACCTCCGCTGCCTGAAATTATTGTCAAGCCGGCGCCAGAGCCGCAGCCGGCAGAAAAGCCTCCTCAAAAGGCAGGGTTTGCGCCTGTAAAAAAGGAAAAGAAGGAAGAAATTTTTGCGCAGCCTCTTGCGGAGGGTTTCAGTCCAAAAAGTATCCGGGCAGAGGCGGGTATTGCTGAGGAAGAGCGGACTCCGCATGTTGCGGCAAGCCCTGGCCTTGCCCTTCTCAGGTCAATGATATTTGAATTGCAAAATCCCCGTTCCTCCAGCGAGATAACCCTGATGATACTTAGGTTTGCAAGCGAGATTATGAACAGGGCCGTGCTTTTTATTGTAAAAAGGGATACAATCGAGGGGTTGGGACAATTTGGCGTTGTCCTGAAAAACGGCGATCCTAATCGCCGCATAAAAGGGATGCGTATTTCAACTGAGGAAGAGTCAATATTTAAAGAGGCTATTTTTAGGAAGATGACAATAAAAAAAAGTCTGGAACATATTCCGGCGCATGAATATCTTGTTAATGAGCTTGGCGGGAGATGGCCATCCGAGTCATTCCTTGTCCCGCTTTTAGTCAGCGGCAGGGTTGCGGCCTTGTTATATGGAGATAATGCGCCGGAGGAAAAGCCGGTAGGCGACACTGAAAGCCTGGAAATATTTCTTGCTCAGGCAGGCATTGCAATGGAAAGGACGTTGCTTGAAAGAAGGCTCAGCGCAATGCGAAAGGAGTAGTCCTTGTCAGTAAAAATACTCATTGTTGAGGATTCATCGACCACCCGCGCCATGATAACATCTGCTGTGGAGGTTATAGACGGCCTGGAAATATTTGAGTCAAATAGCGGTTTTGAGGCGCTGAAACTCCTTCCCCATCATCCCTTTGATCTGATCATTACAGATATAAATATGCCTGACATAAACGGCCTGGAATTGGTAAGTTTTGTAAAGAAAAACCAGAACTACAAACACATCCCCCTTATTATTATTACTACAGAGGGGAGTGAAAGGGATAAAGAAAAGGGCATTTCCCTTGGCGCTGACGAATATCTGGTAAAGCCATTTAATCCGGAGGAACTTCAGAGATTAGTGAAGAAATATCTGAAAATAGGAAAGTCAATACTATGACCGAATCTAAAATGGATATTAATGAATTTCTGGCAGAGGTGGAGGATATCATTGGTGAATTGACGAACAACCTCTCAAAGCTTGGAGAAGGGGTTGATGTCGGACATGTTGAACCTGATATCCTTAACAGCATCTTCCGCTCCGCGCATACGCTCAAAGGCATATCCGGCATGTTTGGTTTTGCAGAGATGGCAATACTGACCCATAATATGGAAGATATATTTGATTCCTTGCGGATGGGAAGGCTCTCCATTAAACATGAGATTGTGAATGCCCTGTTTGAAGCTGTTGACCTGATAAATGAAATGGTGGTGGCAAAGGGTAAAAATGAAGGGTTTGGAATAGAGAAGGTTGACGCTATGATAGCAAAATTTGAACGGCTTACAGGTTCTTCACTTCCGGCCGTATCAGGGTCTCCAGGGGATATAAATATTGATAAAGGCATTCTTGCAGTGCTTACCGAGTATGAAGAGCACAGGCTTAACGAAAATATAAAGACAGGGAACGCCCTTTTTCTGATAGGCGCGGAATTCACGTTGACTGTCTTTGATGAAGGGCTGGTTGAGCTTACAGATTTTCTTAAATCCATTGGAGAGGTTATAGCCACGCTCCCTTCCACAGGCGCGAATAAAGATGCGCTGCATTTTGATGTCCTGTTTGGCACGCACATGGACGCGAAATTTGTGGAAGATACGCTCAAAGAACGCAATCTTGCTATAAAGATTGTGCGAGGGCATCTTATACAGGAGGGCGCCGGAGACAGGGCAGGGGCGGAAATTTTATTAGAGACAAAGATGGAAGAGACCACACTCCGAAGCGTCAGCAATACTGTTCGCGTAGATATAAAGAAACTTGACGGCATAATGAATACCGTAGGCGAGCTCTCGCAGTTAAAGGCGTCCATATCTCAGATTGTAAATAAGCTGCGGCTTGAAATTGGGTTTACAGGGCCCGCAATTGAACTTTCCAAGATTGACAAGAACCTTGAAAAGAGATTGAAGGAACTTCAGGAGAGCATGATAGAGGTCAGGATGGTGCCCATTCATCAGCTTTTTGATAAATTTACAAGGGTGATAAGGAAGCTCTCCAAGGAAACAGGCAAAGAGGTGGAGCTTGTCCAATCAGGCGGAGATACAGAACTGGATAAATTGATTATAGAAGATTTGGCAGACCCATTGATGCACATAATCAGGAATGCCATTGACCACGGCATAGAAATTCCGGCAGAGAGGGAAAAGGCGGGCAAGCCAAGGGCCGGCACAATCAATCTCAAGGCATATCCAAAAGGGAATCATGTGGTCATTGAAGTTGCCGATGACGGCAAGGGAATAGACGTAGAGGCTGTAAGAAGAAAGGCTGTAGAAAGAGGGCTTACAGATGAGCCGTCTTCCCATACTCTGTCAAGGCAGAGCCTGCTTGAATTCATATTTATTCCGGGGTTTTCTACAAAAGACGAGGTCAGTGGGATTTCAGGGAGAGGTGTTGGCATGGATGTGGTTAAAGAAAATATTGCCCGGTTGAGCGGAACAGTTGATATAGACACTGCGGAGGGAAAGGGAGTAAGAATTATCCTCACGGTTCCTATTACCATGGCCATTATACAGGCGCTTGTAATAGCGGCAGGCACAAAGAGATATGTTATACCGCTTAACGGGGTTCTTGAGATATTGAATATCCGTCCGTCGGATATAAAGACAATGGAAAAGAAAGAGGTATTTGTGCTGCGGGAGAAAACCATTCCCATTTTGAGGTTGGAGCAGTTTTTCCATCCTGGGATTAAGATAAAAGAAAAAGTGGAGATGCGCGGCATAATTGCCGGCATTGCGGATTCCATGCTGTGCATATTGGTTGACAGCATAATCTCGCAGCAGGATGTGGTTATCAAGTCTCTTGGCAAACTTCTTAAGGTTAATGGTATTGCCGGCGCTACAGATATTGGAGATATGGGAACGCTTTTAGTTGTTGATATTGCCGGAATCATAACTGCTGTGGGCAAAGGGACGAGCGAAAGGGCGGC
>JBBTFC010000003.1:0-1060 GCA_038042015.1 Deltaproteobacteria bacterium | reverse complement strand
TCCCAAATTTCTATGGCGCCTACGGCGGATGAGTTTTATAAAAAGAATATAGAGAAGAAAGGAGAGGGAGAACTGCTTCAGTTTCTCTCCTTTATTGTGGACGATGAAGAATATGCGCTGGAATTAAGCGAGACATTGGAAGTGATTAAGCTGAGAGAGATAACCGAGGTGCCGCATGCGCCGCTTTTTATTGCAGGCATAATATCTTTAAGAGGCGAGATAATCCCTGTGATAAGCCTGCAGAAACGGCTTGGATTAAATCCCCCCTCAATCCCCCCTTTAGAAAAGGGGGGACAGGGGGGATTAGCCCCTGAAAATAGGATTATACTTGCCTCTCATACGGATATAAAGATTGGCTTGATAGTTGACAGGATAATGGGTGTTGTCAGGGTTAATCCAAATGATATAGAATCAACGTCCACTATTCAGCAAGAGGCGGATGGTGAATTTATACGGGGTGTTGTCCATCATAAAGACAGACTCATCATCCTGCTTAATCTCCCGATGCTTCTTAAGATGGAAGAGGTTTAGCAGGGATTTAGATTTTTAAATCGTCATTCGTAATTCTAACTATGACTGGTATAGCTAAAATACAAAAAAAGCAGGTCTTGCAGAAAACTGAGCAAACAGCAATCGATTCAACAGATATGCAAGTGGTCTGTTTTAAGCTGGGAACAGAGTCGTATGGTCTGGATATAATGCAGATAAAGGAGATTGTCAGGTATCAAAAGGTTCAGTCGGTGCCAAAGGCGCCTTTCTTTATTGATGGTGTTATAAACTTAAGGGGCATGGTTATACCTATTATAGATTTAAGGAAAAGATTTGAGGCGCCGTCAGATATTAGTTCAAGAACCAGGATTGTTATAGCGCAGCTTGAAAATAGAATTGTGGGCATTGTTGTTGACGATGTTACAGATATCATTTCGCTGTCGAAGACGCATCTTATGCCGCCGGGGATGGTAAAGGGGGCAGAGGCTGAGTATCTGGACGCTATGGCGGATATTAAAGGAGAACTGCTGTTTGTTATAAATCTTGACAAGATGCTTACCGCAGAGGAGAA
>JBBTFC010000002.1:0-6241 GCA_038042015.1 Deltaproteobacteria bacterium | reverse complement strand
CAGGCTGTAATAAATCCCCACACCAAAATCTTTGGTGTGGGGATAAATCCACACACCGTTGGATTGCCATAGGGGTGTCCTTTATCAGGATACTGTGGCAATGAGAAGATGGTGGAGGGAAAAACCAAAAAGGAGGAAGTATGGCGTATCTGACAATGAAACAACTTTTGGAGGCAGGGGTGCATTTCGGCCACCAGACAAAGAGGTGGGACCCAAAGATGAAGCCCTATATTTTTGGGGCAAGAAACGGCATTTATATTATAGATCTTCAGCAGACTGTAAAGATGTTCAAGGCAGCATATGATTTTCTCAAGGGAGTTACAGCAGGCGGTAATAAGGTTATTTTTATCGGCACCAAAAAACAGGCCCAATCAGCAATTGAGGAGGAGGCCAAAAAGTGTGGGATGTTCTATGTCAATCAAAGATGGCTTGGCGGGATGCTGACGAATTTTTCTACTGTAAAGAAAGGGATAAACAGGCTTAATGAACTGGAAGCCATGAAGGCGGAAGGCAAGATGGAGGCCATAACCAAGAAAGAAGCTCTTATGCTTGAAAGGGAGAGGATTAAACTGGACAGGTATATGGGAGGCATAAAGGATATGGGTAAATTGCCTGGCGCGATATTTGTGATAGATGTAAAAAAAGAGGCCATTGCCGTGAAAGAGGCGAAGAAGCTGGGAATTCCTGTAGTTGCGGTTGTTGATACCAATTGCAGTCCTGATAATGTTGACTATATTATACCTGGGAACGATGACGCTATAAGGGCAATTCAGTTGTTTGTTTCATCTGCTGCAGCTACCTGTCTGGAAGGCAGACAGATTTATGAAGAAGGTCTTCAGGCAGCAACAGATAAGGAAAAGGAAGTTGTGAAGCTTGCTCCAACAGAGGCAGCGGTTTCTTAAATTAGGAATTTGGGGGTTTTATGGAAATATCAGCAAGTCTGGTTAGAGATTTAAGGGAGAAGACAGGGGCGGGGATTATGGACTGCAAAAAGGCCCTTACCGCCGCAAATCTTGATTTTGAAGAGGCTGTTACCTTTCTCAGGGAAAAGGGCCTTGCATCAGCGGCAAAGAGGGCGGATAAGGTTACATCAGAAGGGCTTGTTGGCTCATATATACATGCAGGCGGCAGGGTTGGCGTTCTTGTGGAGATAAACTGCGAGACGGATTTTGTTGCGAAGACTGAGGAGTTCCAGTCCTTAGTAAAGGATATAGCAATGCATATAGCTGCGTTAAACCCTTACTATATTAGAAGAGAAGATGTCCCGCAGGATGTAATTGAAAAAGAAAGGTCTATATACAAAACACAGGCCGCTCAATCAAACAAACCGGAAAAGGTTATAGAAAAGATGGTTGACGGCAAGATAGAAAAGTTTTTTCAGGAGGCATGTCTTCTGGAGCAGGCATTTGTAAAAAATCCCGATACAACTGTCAAAGACCTTTTAACCGCTACTCTAACAAAGCTCGGGGAAAACATATCAATAAAACGTTTTGCCAGGTTTAAGGTCGGCGAAAAAACAGTTTGAACCGTTTTTAAATTTTATGTCCAAATCAAAATTCAAACGTATACTTTTGAAACTCTCCGGTGAAGCCCTTATGGGCAGCCAAAATTACGGTTTGGATGTCAATGTTATAGAAGGCATCTCAAAAGAGATAAAAAATGTGCGTGACCTCGGGGTAGAGGTGGCGATAGTTATCGGCGGAGGCAATATATTCAGGGGCATCGCTGCCAGCGCCAATGGCATGGACAGGGCAACTGCGGATTATATGGGCATGCTGGCAACTGTTATAAACGCCTTGGCGCTTCAGGATGCGCTTGAAAAAAAAGGGGTTTATACCCGCGTTATGTCTGCTATTGAGATGAAGGAAGTGGCAGAGATTTACATAAGACGCAGGGCAGTGAGACATCTTGAAAAGGGGAGGGTGATAATCTTTGCCGCCGGCACAGGCAACCCGTATTTTACAACAGATACAGCCGCATCCCTTCGGGCCATAGAGATACATGCGGATGTAATACTTAAGGGAACCAAGGTTGACGGCGTTTATGACAGAGACCCTGTAAAGGATAAGAGGGCAAAGAAATACGATGAACTTACATATATAGATGTTCTGAAAAAGGGCTTGAAGGTTATGGATACCACTGCAATATCTCTTTGTATGGATAATAAACTTCCTATTATTGTATTTAATCTGAAAATAAAGGGCAATATAGAGAAGATTGTAAAGGGGGCTAAATCAGGAACCATTGTCAGATAGGCAGATAGAGGACGATATGATAGACGCTATTTTCAAAGAACTAAATGATAAGATGGATAGGTCAATAGATGCGCTTCATCGCGAAATTGCAAAGCTTCGCACAGGAAGGGCGTCCCTTTCCATGCTTGAAGGGATAAGGGTTGATTACTACGGAACACCTACTCCGATTAATCAGCTTGCCACCATGTCTATTCCGGAGAGCAGGCTTATTACAATCCAGCCGTGGGATGCGGGCGCTTTGTCAGACATAGAAAAGGCTGTTATGAATTCAGACATGGGACTAACTCCAACCAATGATGGGAAACTTATCCGTATCTCCATTCCACAACTTACAGAGGAGCGTCGTAAAGAGATTGTAAAGACGGCAAAAAAAAATGCGGAGGAAGGTAAGGTTGCAATAAGGAATAACAGAAGGGACGCCAATGAGTCCATAAAAAAATTAGAAAAGGACAAGACAATTTCACAGGATGATCTGAAAAAGAGCCAGACTAAGATTCAGGAGATAACAGATAAATATATAGATAGGGTTGACGATATTCTGAAACATAAGGAAAAAGAAATAATGGAAGTATAATTTGCTTGACAGGGCTTAAGAAAGTTTGTTATAGCATTTACAGATTTTAATTCATTAAGGAGGATAGAATATGACAAAAGGTGAACTTGTTGACGCAATCGCAGGAGCGGCTGAGATTACAAAGGTTGCTGCTGAAAAGGCGGTAAATGCCTTTACAGAGACTGTGACTAAGTCTTTGAAAAAGGGGGATACGGTCAGCCTTGTTGGTTTCGGAGCATTTTCCGTTTCCAAGAGAAAGGCAAGGAAGGGACGTAATCCTCAGACAGGAAAAGAGATTAATATCCCGGCAGCAAAGGTTCCAAAGTTTAAGGCTGGAAAAGGCCTGAAAGATGCAGTAAGAAAGTAAGGCAGATATTATAAGATTAACTGCTATATGGCAGGGGATAGCGGGGTGTTTACGGATTGTAAATCAGGAATCAGGAATTGATTTTCCTCTTTCCTGATTTCTATTTCGTGTATTCTTTATTGGGCGGATAGCTCAGTTGGTAGAGCGCAGCCCTTACAAGGCTGATGTCGCAGGTTCGATCCCTGTTCCGCCTACCAACATTTTGCCTGAGGCAAAATCGGAGTGATGAGTGATCAGTGGCGAGTGATCAGTTTTATAAACATTCTTTCACTGACCACTGATCACTAACCACTGTTCACTGTTTTTTAGGGGCCGTAGTTCAATTGGTTAGAGCACCGCCCTGTCACGGCGGAAGTTGCGGGTTCGAGCCCCGTCGGCCCCGCCATGTTTGTTGCCCTCACACCTATGCATAGGTGTGAGGGCTTTTCTTTTTATTATCGGTATATTGTTTTGTATCCAGCAGTATGATAAAAATAGCGTGAGGCTAAGGCTAATATGATCAACATGTTTCATGTCTATAAGAACTATGACGGCATATCTGCCTTAACAGATATAACCCTGAAGATTGATAAAGGGGAGTTTGTTTTTATAACCGGTGTAAGCGGGGCAGGCAAGTCCACTTTATTAAAACTCATACTTTATACAGAGAAGCCGACACAGGGACAGATTATAATAGGTGGAAAGAATATGTCAAGATTTAAGCCGCGAGAGATACCCTATTTCAGAAGAAAGATAGGTTTTGTGTTTCAGGACTTTAAGCTCTTAAACAATAAAACGGTTTTTGATAATATTGCCCTTGCGCTTCGCATTACAGGTATGGACAATAGGGATATAAATAAAAGGGTTCTTAAGGTGCTGTCTTATCTGGGGCTTCAGCACAGGGCAAATTTTAAGCCCTTAACGCTTTCAGGCGGCGAACAACAGCGGGTGGCTATTGCAAGGGCATTGGCAAAAGAACCCACCATACTTCTTGCAGACGAACCTACAGGAAATCTTGACCCTGAGCGGGCCATTGATATAATCAATCTCTTCAATGACATAAATGCCAGAGGAACCACTGTGGTTGTTGCTACCCATGACAAATATCTGATAGACAGATTTAATAAAAGGGCTATTCTTCTTGACAAGGGAATGGTGGCAAACTGACGCAAGAGGGTGGAATTTGAATTACCTTAGATGGCTTGTATATTTTGTTTCTGAGGCCTTCCAGAATATAAAGGCCAATATTGTAACATCCATTGTGACAATAGCAACAATTGCTATTTCTCTGGCTATCTGCGGATTATTTCTTGGTATTTTTATAAACCTGAGTAATATGCTAATCAGCATGGGGAGTCAGATTCAGGTTATAGCTTATATGAGAGACGACATATCCGTTGATGCAATCTCAAATATCAAAAGAGATGCAGCCGTCATGCCGGAGGTGGAGAGTTTGGAATACATCTCAAAGGAAATGGCTTTTTCTGTATTTAAGGAAGAATTGAAGGGACAAAAAGGGATATTAGAAGGTTTAGGCGCAACCCCATTTCCCGCATCGTTGGAGATTAAGGTAAAAGAACTATTCAGGACGCCGCAGGGTATCAGAGGCCTTATATCAAAACTTAAGATAACGGGCGGCATTGAGGATGTACAATACGGCCAGGAGTGGCTTAACAGATTCTTTGCCTTTATAAGATTTGTAGAGGTGTTTGCCTTGATAATAGGCGGTTTCCTCATCTTAGCCACGATATTTATTGTATCGAATACCATAAAGCTTGCGGTGTATGCCAGAAGAGAGGAGATAGAAATATTGGGCCTTATGGGTGCAACAGGCATATTTATAAAGGCCCCGTTTTTAATTGAAGGCATTGTGGAGGGTTTTTTGGGTGCAAATTTGGCTATTGGTCTGCTGTATACTGTTAGAGAGGTCTTGATACTGAAAACCTCTATGATTTTTACTTCGCTGGTTGACCTGCCGGTTTCAACGACTTATTTTATGTGCGGACTTATTGCCGGCGGGATTTTTCTGGGCATTCTTGGAAGCAGCATATCTTTAAAGAAAAGTTTTTCCTTACTGTCCTGAGCTTGCCGGCATTTGCACGATGCAGGAGTGGATTTTAAGACGATATGAGCCATGAGATTAATATGAAATTTATTGAATCCGAAACATTGGAACTAAAAAAATCTACTTCTGAGATTAAAGAGGCGATTATATCAATCACATCCATTCTCAATAAAAATCATCATGGCGAATTGTTTTTCGGAATTAAAAACAACGGTGTTGTTATTGGTCAAAATGTAACCGAAAAAACAATCCGCGATGTATCAAAATCCAATGCAGACCATATTGAACCCAAAATCTATCCTCATATAAACCATATAGAGATAGATGGCAAAGCATGCATCAAAGTCCGGTTTAAGGGCAACGATATTCCCTATTTTGCTTATGGCAGGGCATATATAAGGGTGGCGGATGAAGACCGGCAATTAAGCGCTAAAGAACTCGAAGGGCTTATTCTCAGAAAGAATAAGGATAAACTAAGATGGGACACCGAAATCTGCAAGGAAGCAAAGATCACAGACATAAGCGCAACTAAAGTTAGATCTTTTTTGAAAGGCTCAGGGCTGAAATATGACACTGTACGCAATGCGCTTGAAAAATTAAAGCTCTTGTCTGATAGTAGGCTTCTCAATACAGCCGTAATCTTATTTGCCAAAAAACCTCAGGCATTTTTCCCCAATGCCCGTCTCAGATGCGCTGTTTTCGGCACAACAGATACATCGTTTATCATTGATATGCAGGATTTTGAAGGAGACCTCTTTTACCTGATAGAAAAAGCTGAAGGATACATCCTGAAAAATATTCATATCGGCATGAAGCTAAAAGGGTTAAGAAGGATAGATGTGCCTGAGATTGACAAAGCGGTTTTCAGGGAAGCAATAATCAATGCCTTCTGCCATAGGGATTATCGGGAGTTTGATTCTGTCAACGTCGCTGTTTTCAAAGATCGGGTGGAGATAAGGAGTCCTGGGCTGCTTTATGGCGGCCTGACCATAGAGACCATTAGGACAAAGATGGTTTCAGAG
>JBBTFC010000001.1:11014-14301 GCA_038042015.1 Deltaproteobacteria bacterium | reverse complement strand
GATTTATAAACGGAGGGCTAAATCTGTGCTAATAAGATGCTGGGGTTCAAGGGGATCCATTCCTGTTTCAGGCAAGGAATATTTAAAATACGGCGGCGACACCACTTGCATAGAGCTTCGGACAAAGGACGATAGTATCGTTATAATAGACGCCGGCTCCGGCATAAGGAGGCTTGGGAACAGTCTTGTAAAGGAAAAAAGGAATGAACTCAACATAATCTTTACCCACGCCCACTGGGACCACATCCTTGGATTTCCGTTTTTCAAACCATTATATATCAAAGACACACGGATAAATATGCTGGGGGCTTCTCTTGCGCAGGAATCCATAAAACAGATTATATCAAAAACCATGCAGGCGCCTAACTTTCCAGTAAGGTTTGAAGATATGAAGGCGGAGATATCATACATAGGGGCATGCCCTGACTGGTTCAGAATAAAGGGGCTTTCCATAACACCTATCCATTTAAGCCACCCCAATCAGGGTTTGGGCTACAAATTCAGCGAGAACAACAAAAACTTTGTATTCATCACTGATAACGAGCTTACCCATATCCATCCCGGCGGGCTTAAATTTGAGGATTACATAGAATTCTCCAGAGGGGCGGATCTTTTGATCCATGATTCAGAATATCTGCCGGAGGAGTATAATAAGTTTACAAAAACATGGGGACATTCTGTTTATTTAGACAGCCTGACCCTTGCCCTTGAGGCAGGCGTAAAAAGATTTGGGCTGTTTCACCACAATCAGGAACGGACAGATGAACAAATAGACAGCATGGTTCTTGACTGCAAAAGGATAATCAAAGAAAAAGGCTCAAATATGGAATGCTTTGCAGTTGCCAAAGATATGGAGATAGCGGTGTAAAAAAGTAAGTGGTAAAAACATTTTCAAAGGAGGCATCTTATGCTGGCAGAGTTTAGCATTGTTCCAATTGGTGTTGGCGAGAGCATGGGAGACCAGATTGCGCGGGTCTTGAAGATTGTAGATGAGAGCGGGCTTCCCTATAAAGCAAACCCTATGGGGACTGTAATTGAGGGCAACTGGGATGAGGTTATGACAATTATAAAGAAGTGCCATCAGGAGGTAGTTAAGATTTCACCACGGGTTTTAATATCTATCTCCATTGACGACCGCCCCGGTAAACCCAACCGCATCACAGAAAAACTAAAATCTGTTGAAAAGAGATTGGGCAAAGAAGTTAAGAAATAAAGCATTACAAACATAATAAAATGGAATCTCATCTAAAACAGTTATTCCCAGCCGAGGAAATCCATATTGCCGTAAACCGGCTTGCCGCTGAAATAAGGGGAGATTATGCGGGCAAAACTCCGATTCTTATAGGTATATTAAAAGGCTCTTTTATCTTTCTGGCAGATTTAATAAGGACGTTGAAAATGCCTCTTGAAATAGATTTCATAAGGGCTGCAAGCTATGGAGCGATAGATGTAAGCTCAGGCGCTGTGCGGATTACAAAGGATATAGACGCCGGCATTGAAAACAGAGATATAATAGTTGTAGAGGACATAGTGGATACAGGGCTTACACTGGATGTTATCCTTAAACACCTGAGGGCAAAAAAACCAGCCTCTTTAAAAACCTGCGCGCTTATTGACAAACCTCATCGCAGACAGATGTCTATAAAAATAGATTACCTTGGCTTCTATGCAAAGGATGTTTTCCTTGTAGGATACGGCCTTGACTATAATGAGAAATACCGATACCTGCCGGGTGTATATGTGATGGAAAAGGCTTGATATATGCAGCTTCCGCCGATTATAAGCGCATTGCTGAAAAAAGAGGCCTATCCTGATTTGCCTGACACAATAGAACTCGGACAGACTCATATCTCCTATCTTTTCTTTACCCCCAAATATGTCTATAAAATAAAAAAACCTGTTGATTTCGGCTTTTTGAATTTTACAACCCTTGAAAAGAGAAGATTTTTCTGCCATCAGGAGATCGCCCTGAACAAGAGGCTTTCGCCTGATATCTATATCAACGTGGTAGAGATAAATAAGAAGAACGGCGGATTTGTGTTTGAAGGCAAAGGGGATGCGGTTGAATATGCGGTCAAGATGAAAAGGCTCCCTTCTGACAAGATGATGGATAGGATGCTCCATGCAGGAAGTGCAACAGAGCCTATGGTTAAACGGATAGCGGATGTCATAGCAGACTTCCACAAGAGGGCAAAAACAAATCTTTATATATCCGGGTTTGGCCATCCCTCTGTTATAGAAAAAAATACGGAGGAAAATTTTACTCAGACACAAAACTATATCGGAAGGACAGTTACAAAGGCGCAGTTTGATATAATTAAAAATTATACGCAAAACTTCCTAAAGGCAAGACACGGGCTATTTACAAAAAGGACTGAGAAGGGTTTTATAAAAGACTGCCACGGGGATATACACTCAGAGCATATCTGCATAACAAACGGCGTCTATATCTTTGACTGCATAGAATTCAACGAAAGATTCAGGTATTCAGATACGGCTGCGGACAGCGCCTTCCTTGCAATGGACCTGGATTTCTACAACTGCCATGATTTATCAAAGACCTTTTGCAACGAATATCTCCGGGCATCTAAAGATAAAGATGCCGGTGAGCTGCTGGATTTTTATAAATGTTACAGGGCCTATGTGCGGGGCAAGGTAGAGGGCTTTAAAACAGACCAGAAAGAGGCGCCGCAGGCAGAAAGGGAAAACGCAGCATTAAAGGCAAAGAGATACTTTTACCTTGCCGGACTTTATGCAACAAGTGGGTTCAGACCCATCCTGATACTGATATGCGGGCTTACAGGAACAGGGAAAACCACAATCGCCAATGCCCTATCAGCAGAAACCGGCATGAAGGTTATATCATCCGATATTGTTAGAAAGGAACTGGCGCGCATACAGCCATCCGAGCATAGATTTGAAAGGTTTGGCGAAGGGATATATACAGAGGAGTTCACAGAAAAGACTTACTTAGAAATGTTAAAAATGGGAGAGGGTTTTTTGAAAAAAGGCGCCTCCGTGATTCTGGACGCCACATTTCAAAAATCAAGATATAGGCAAGAGGCTATGGAGTTGGCAAAAAAGCTCGGGGCGGGATTCCATATCATTGAATGCGCTGCCAGCGATGATATAGTAAGACAACGTTTGGATAAAAGGGCAAAACAAGAGAGGGTTGCTTCAGACGGCAGGTGGGAAATATATGAAAAACAAAAAAAAGGATACGAAGAGATAAAAGAATCTCATATCACAATAAACATATCCCCTAAAATAGACATTGACAAGATAAA
>JBBTFC010000001.1:0-10914 GCA_038042015.1 Deltaproteobacteria bacterium | reverse complement strand
GGCTGGATTGTCCCTGTTATCCCGAGTATAAACAATATATTGAAGATGTTGCTGCCGACAATATTTCCTATGCTTATATCCGCCTCTTTTCTAAATGCAGCAACTGTGGATGTGGCAAGCTCAGGCAGGGATGTCCCAACGGCAACTATTGTCATTCCTATAATCAACTCGCTTATTCCCATTGCCCTGGCAATGGGAACAGCAGCCCTAACTAAAATCTCTGCGCCTGCAATCAGAACTGCAAGCCCTGCGGCAATGAGAATTAAATCTTTTGCAATACTGTCCTTCTTTTGTAAAAACTCCTTATACTCTTCTTTGACCCTTTGAGACTCTTTTTTAGAAACCTTTATTGTATAAACAATATATGCCGTAAAGATTGCGGCAAATAAAATACTGTCTATGCGTGAAATAATCCCGTCTATCGAAACAATAAAAAGGATAACTGCTGCAAATACCATAAACGGGATTTCAAACCTGACAAGCTTCGTGTGAACTGAAAGGGGATATATGATTGCGGATAACCCGAGGATAAGCCCGATATTTACAATATTGCTGCCAACTATATTGCCAAGGGCAATATCAGGCAGACCCTTCAACGCCCCGATGAAACTTACAACAAACTCAGGCATTGATGTGCCAAAGGCAACAACCGTAAGGCCCACAACAACAGGCTGGATATTCAATGAAATTGCAAGACGGGAAGCGCCCTTAACAAGCCAATCCGAGCCAAAATAGAGGGCTGTAAGGCCGGCAAGAAAAAGCAATATGTTAATCATAAAAACATGACCCCGAATGCTTTTATAGGGGAGTAGTTGCAAGATGCAGGTTTCAAGGCTGCCATTTTCTATCCCATCTCCCTTTCAATATCCATGATGGCCTTCTTTGTTTCAAAAAAGGCCCTGCCAAATGGTCTGGTTTTTTCCAATGTAACTACGAGATAGTAGCCTTCCTTGATAGTGGAAAGGGCGACCCTGGCAACCTCAGTGGCTATTCCAATTGTTTTTATCCCGTCTCCGATAAAAGCATTCTGGGACATGTTTTCCCCTTTTAGTCTGGTCAATGCACCCCTTGTAAGATTGAGGATAATACCTTTATGCGCGCCTATGGCAGGCATATCCATATCAGGAACTTTGGAAAAATCCGCTACCGCCTCCCCCTCCCAATCCAGCAAAATAGCGCCGGTAGCGCCTGGCGTCTTTTCAACAAGATTTTTTAATATGGCTTTGAAGGGCATGTTTTTAAGTCACAAGTTGCCAAGTCACCAGACACCAGGTCACAGGTGACTTATAACTGGTGACTTGGTGATCTGGTATCTGGTGACCGTTTTCAATTTAACTGCACCGAGACAATCTTAGACACACCCGCCTCTTCCATAGTAACTCCAAAAAGCGTATCCGCTATTTCCATTGTGCCTTTATTATGGGTTATTAAGATAAACTGGGATTTTCTGGCCATCTCCTTTAAGAAGCCGTTAAACCTGTTTATATTTGCGTCATCCAGCGGCGCATCCACCTCGTCTAAAAGGCAGAAGGGGCTGGGTTTAATCAAGAATATGGAAAATATCAGCGATGTGGCTGTAAGCGCCTTTTCACCGCCTGAGAGAAGGCTTATGCTTTGTAATCTCTTGCCCGGAGGCTGGGCAACAATCTCTATGCCTGATTCAAGCAAATCTCCTTCATCAACAAGCCTGAGCTCAGCCTTGCCTCCCTGGAAGAATTTTGGAAAAACCTCCTGAAATTTTAGATTGATTGCATCAAATGTCTCCCTGAAAAGCTGCCTTGTTGTCCTGTTTATCCTGTTTATTGCCTTGTGCAAGGTTTCAACTGAATTGTTCAGGTCTGCTTGCTGGTCAAGAAGGAACTGATGCCTTGTCTCAAGCTCTCTGTACTCCTCTATTGCGCCAAGGCTCACATCGCCGAGCTCTGCTATCTGCGTCCTGAGTTCATCCATCCTCGCTGTCATTGTCTCTCTCTCAATGACCTTCATCTCTTCTGATGGAAGATAGCTGTCAATTGCAACGTTATATTTTTCAGCCATCTTCTCAGCAAGATGGCTTAAGTTTAATTCCATTTCCTTTAAACTTAGGCTTACTGAACTTGTTTCATCCTGAAGTTTGGTAATATCCTTTTTAACTGCGTTTAATGCCTCTTCAATCTGATGCGCATCATCCGTGGTTTGATTAAGCATTTCCTGCCGCCGGATTTCCTGCCTGCGTATATCATCCATTGCCTTCAATGCATCTTCCAATTCTGTCTTTATCCCCGCTGCATTAGCCTCCTCTTCTGTTATCTCATTTCTTCCCATTTCTATCTCGGCCTGCTTTTCCTTTACTCTATTCTCCACATCAGCAAGAAATTTTTCTTTGTCTTCAATCTGGCCTTTTACACCCCCGCGCCTTTCTCTAAAAGACGCAAGCTTGACCTTTATGTCTGTAACAACAATGGAAAGCTCATCTTTTCTTATATATAAGTTTGAAACCTCGTCTGTAACTGCCTGTAATGCATTTTCTATTTCCTTTAATTCAACCTCAATTGACTCTCTATCTTTTAAGAAATACGCCTTCTTTGCCGCCGCTGTTTCCTGCTCTTTTCGGGCATCGCCAACCTCGGTCTCAAGAACCTCCAGCCGCTGTTTTAAGCGGCTAATCTCCGCCTCTTCCCTTTTCAATTCTGCTTCAATATTTATAAGCTCTATCTCTTTTGAATGGCTGTCTTTTTTTAATCCATCCAGATTTCTATGGCTTGCCTCTGCCTCGTGTTTTAAGCTTTTTGTTTCATTCTCTGTCTCTGCAATCCTTTTTTCCAGAAGAGAAACAGACAGGGAAAGGTCTTTTATCTCCCTTCTTTTCTGGAGTATGCCTGCATCTTTTCCATTTGAATAACCGCCTGTTATAACCCCCTGCGGATCAATCATCTCGCCGTCAAGCGTCACAAATGTCTTGTCTATGCCGTTTGACTTCCATAATAGAACGGCATCATTCAAATTATTCACCAAAAACACATCTCCCAGAAGATACCTTGCAATCGGATAATAGCCGTCCTTTATCCTGACCTGATTGATAAGCTCCTGCGCGCCGGGATACGGATCAGATACCCCTTTCTCCTTCATCCTTACCTCTTTCAGAGGCACAAAACTTCCCCTCCCCTTAGCCTGTGTCTTTAAATACTCAACAGCCTCGACCCCTTCAGTCTGGCTTTCCACTATTATATACTGAAGCCTCTCGCCCAAAACAGTCTCAACCGCCTTTTCATGTTGGGAAGATGTCTCAATAACATCCGCCACAAGGCCGTGAATATGATTGTATTCTGAATCGCCTTCTTTCTTGTTAAGCATAATAGCCCTTACACCCTCATGAAGGCCTTCGAACTTTTTTCCCAGTTCCTTTAATGTATGAAGTCTGGAAGATGTGTGAGTAAACTCTTCTTTCATGCCATTCAGCGCATTTTCCTTTTGTATAATTTTTACTTCCAGCTCTTTAAGCTGCTCAGAGGTCAACTCTCCTGTTTTTTCCACATCCTGCTTCTTCTTTTCTAATTCCCCTTTCTGTCTCCTTAGTTCCTGACATTTGGCTTCCGACTCCTGACTCGTTTTCTCCAGTTCCTCTTTCTCTCTCAAAGCCTTGCCGATGGAGAGACTCAACCTTTCTTCGTCTGTTAGCAATGCTGCGATATTGTTTCTTGTTTGTGTTATCCTGCCGCTTAATTCCTCTTTCTTCTTTCTCAACTCCTGGGCTTTGGCTCCTCTTTCCTGGCCTCTTTTTTCAACATCCTTCAGAATATCTTCTTCATTTAAAAGTCTTGTCTCTTCGCCCTCAACCGCAGCCTGTATTTCGGTCAAAAGCCTCATTAGCCCTATAGTCTCCTGTTTTACCGTATTCTGTTGAACATTCAGCCCCTCTATCTCCTTTATAAGCCTCTCCTCATTTCTCCTAAGCTCCCCTGCCCTCATCTCTTTTGCCTGAAGCGCTTTTTCTCTGTCCTTGATCTGACTATCCAGAAGAAATGCCTTTTGCCTTATGTCCTTTAAAGCAGATTCTTCCTTCAGATGTCTTACCTTTACCTCTTCAAGGCTGCTCTCTTTTTGTGATAGCGCAGTAGAAATCTCAATATCCTTTTGCCTGAATTCCTCTAATTTTTTCTCTGCTTCAAGCCTCTTCTGCTTCAAGACCTTATGCTCCAGAGATGCCAAAAATAATTCAAATCCTTTCAATTCCTCTCTCATAGCCTTGTACTTCTCAGCCTTTTTTGCCTGACGGTTAAGTGAATTCATCTGCCTTTTTACTTCGCTGATTATATCGTTTAGCCTGACAAGGTTCTGCTTTGTAGCCTCCAGCCTCCGCAAGGCCGCGTCTTTACGGTGCTTGAATTTATTGATGCCGGCAGCCTCTTCAAAAAGCACACGTCTTTCTTCAGGCTTTGCATTAACAAGCCAGCCGACCTGCCCCTGCTCAATGATGGAATATGCCCTTGTGCCAATGCCGGTATCTGTAAAAAGGTCAACAATATCTTTTAGCCTGGACTGCACCTTGTTTATGTAATATTCGCTTTCACCTGAACGGTAGAGCCTCCTTGCTATCTCTATCTCAGTAAAATTCACATATTCTGCCGGGGCAATGCCTTCTTCATTGGAAAGCGTCAGCACTACCTCTGACATGCCGATGGGCTTTCTTGATTCACTGCCGTTAAATATAATGTCCTCCATAATCTTCCCGCGCAAGTGCCTCGCATTCTGCTCTCCAAGCACCCATCTTATGGCGTCAACTATATTACTCTTGCCGCAGCCGTTTGGCCCGACAATGGCAGTAACGCCCTTTGGAAATATAAGATTTACCTTATCTACAAAGGATTTAAAACCGTGGATTTCAATCTTCTTGATTTTCACCTGAAAATATCCTCTCTTACCCCATCCCCGCCCTAACCCTCTCCTTGAAGGGGAGGGAACAAAAAAGTCTCCTCTCCCTCAGGGAGAGGATTAAGGTGAGGGTGGAAAAGTTTTTTTGAAAAAATCCTACCAGAGTTTTAATTTCTTGTAAAGGAAAAAATACAATAAGATGGGTAAGCCGTTTTAAAACACCACTATATGTAGTGGAAAACATGGGATATATAAATATTGACCATAAACAAGAGAGAAAGTATGAAAAGTGGAGCGTGGGGGTTTATTCGGGGGCTTGGGTCTATTTTGCGGTTTTCTGTATATAATACTGCTGGGCAATTGATAGTACATTGTTTACCAGCCAGTAAATGACAAGGCCGGACGGGAAGCTTAAAAACATGAATGTAAACACTACCGGCATTATAAGCATCATATTTGCCTGGGCTGGGTCCATGGCAGAAGGCGTCATCTTTTGCTGTATCAGCATTGTTGCGCCCATAAGGATTGGCGTGACATAATATGGATCTTTTGCAGAAAGGTCATACAGCCAAAAGGCAAATGGCGCATGCCTCAGTTCCATTGATGTTGAAAGCACATTATACAGGGCTATAAAAACAGGTATTTGTAAAACCATGGGCAGACATCCGCCAAGGGGATTGATGCTGTATCTTTTATAAAGATCCATAAGCTCACGGTTCATCTTTTCCTTGTCATCCTTGTATTTCTCCCTTAGGGCAACTACCTGCGGTTGAATCTTCTGCATCTCTTTCATGGAATCAAGGCCCTTTTTTGTCAATGGGTAAAAGAGTATCTTTATTACTACAGTGAGAAGTATTATGACAAGACCGTAATTATGGATGTATGAATACAGGAAATTCATGGCCGCATGCATAGGTTTTGCCATAGCCTTGTTAAGGGTTCGGCCAAGGGGAAACCAGCCATAGTTTATAGAATCATCCAGGTGAACACCCTGAGCCTTTAATATATTCATCTCCTTTGGTCCGATATAGGCAGTATAGCCGATACTTGCGCTGGCGCCGGGTGTCAGATTTAGAGGGATAGCAGCCTCTATCTTTACCAAATCCCCTGCTGTTATGCTTGACCACTTTGCATTTTCTATTTTTTTAGGAATGAGGGCGGATATGAAATACATCTCTTCCAACCCGGCCCAGCCTATCTTGCCTGTCAGCATCTCACTACCCTGTTTTATATCCTTTGTCAGAACATTTCCGTCTGAGTAGAGAACCGGCCCTTTATGATAAGTGCCGCCCCTCTTTTGCAGAAATTTGATGGACGAGGCAATGCCTGTGGCTAATCTGCCTTCAAACGTATTGGGTGAGGTATTTGAAACAGTTGTCTCTACCTGAATACTGTAAGTGTTCGCTGAAATGGCATATCTCTTTTCAATCCCGATTCCATCCGGAGATTGCCATGTAAAGACAAGTTCTTCTTTTTGACCGTGGTTGAGAGAAATGTTTGTTCTGGAAGGTTTAAAATAAACAACCTCATCGTGAGCCTGCCGAACCGATGATACAACACCATTAATAAGCCTGTCCTCAAGGGGATATTCATCCAATACAGCCGTTATCATTTCTACATTGCTGCTGGTTTGCTTCAGGTCTTCTTTATAATTTTTCAATACCCAGCTTTTTACACCCCCCCCCTTGCTGGAAAAAACAGCCTTATACAAAGGGGTCTCTGCTGTTACTGTTTCCTCTGCGTATCTATGAGCGGAAACAGGCTCTTCTTTCTTAATTGCAGGGGCGCTGCCTTCCGGCCTCCTCGCCTCTTCAGGCGCATCCTTATCTGATGAGGCCTTTTTTACAGGGGGCGAAGCTACCCACGGCATAACAAACTGCTGGTAAAGAAAGAGCACCAGAAGTGACAACACCAATGCTAATATAATTCTTTTTTCCATAGGGGTTTTCTCTTTTATTACGGCACAGGGTCGTACCCTCCGGGATGAAATGGATGGCATTTAAGAAGTCTGCGAACAGAAATACCAATCCCTTTTCCCGGGCCGTACCTTTCTAAAGCTTCATGGGCATAAGAAGAACAACTTGGATAAAAACGGCATGACGGGGCCAAAAAAGGAGACAGACAATATTTGTAAACCCTGATAATCCCTGTCAAAAGTGTTTTAATCATAATTTCAAACCTGGGCCAGCGATAAGGGCTTTCTCTTGCGTTGTCGCCAGCCCAGAAATTCATGGGATTTAATCCATGAATCCTAAACCTTGTAATTCCTTTTCAACATCTCTGTAACAACCGGGATTAAAGCCCTGTTTAACTGATATAAAAATATCAGTAGCGGGGGGAAAGGCGTCTTTATTAAGTCTGAATAATTCCCTTAAAAGCCGTTTAATCCTGTTCCTTTTTACAGCCCCGCCTACCTTGCTGCTGACAGCAAGTCCAAGCCTTCTTATACCAAGATTATTTGTCTTTAGAAAAAGAACAAGCCCCTTGCTTGCAAGTCTTTTCCCTTGTTTACGCACCGAGATAAAATCCTTGTTCTTAAGGATCCTCTCAGCCTTGGTAAAAGAATACAGCCCCATTATTTATTTGTGCTTATTGTTGGGGAAAGCCTTTTTCTGCCCTTGGCCCTTCTACGTTTTATTAGACGCCTTCCGGCCGGCGTGGCCATTCTGCCAAGAAACCCGTGAGTCCGTTTCCTGCTGATATTGCTTGGTTGATAAGTTCTTTTAGGCATCGCTATCCCTCTTTACCCCCACACTAAGGATTTTGGTGTGTAGGTGTACTTAAAAAATTTAAAAAGTATTTAAATCACATTTTATATTGTTTTGTCAAGGCCGAATTTATAAAAAGGTATTGACCTTTAAGTATGTATACTGTATATTTTACAGCATATCTTGTTTATTTATGCCTGTTAATACGATTTAAATTTCAGATTTAGGCCTGCACCCGCCAGGCCCAGGGAGAGATATTGAAACTGTCTGCTAATATACTTGATTATCCTGTGGAAAGACACCTTACCTTAAGGGAAAGGATTGTTGAGTTTGTAAAGGAGGCAATAATGAAAGGGAGGCTTAAACCCGGTGAGCGGGTGCCTGAGCCTGAGCTCGCTGAAAGGTTTGGCATAAGCAGAACCCCTATACGGGAGGCCTTCCGGCAATTGGAGTCTGAGGGGTTTATCACCTTTACCCCCAGAAAAGGCGCCATTGTAAGCCATATAACAGACAAGGATGTGATAGAGTTTTATGCAATAAAGGGCCTGCTTGAGGGCTATGCGGCAAAGATGGCATGCTGCAAAATCGGTGATAAAGAAATACAGAATATGAAAGACTTAAATTCACAGATGACAAAGTGCTCTGAGAAAAATGATGTAAAAAACTTTTTTAAATTGGACAACCAACTGCACGATGTGTTTTTAAAACTGTGCGGGAATGACAAACTGTATAACCTTATTCATACAATTGTTCAGCAGTTTGAACGATTCAGAAGGGCAGCCCTTTCTCTGCCAGGCAGGATGCAGAGCTCAGTCAAACAGCATACTGAGATTATAGAGGCATTCAGAAAAAGAGATGTTGACCTTGTAGAGAGACTTGTAAAGGCCAATGCAGAAATGGGCGGTGAACTGCTGGCTCAAGAGATATTAAAGGAACAGGCCTAATATGGCGCTTATTACATCCCCAGAGGCTGCCGCCAGGCTGGCAAGGACTATCCTTTCTGATATTGCTTTATATAATAAAGAGAAGGTAAAGGAAGGCATAAAGAACGATAGCCTTTTTGAGGCGCTGGAAAAAGAATTAAAAGAAGGGGAAGATCTTTACAAAGGCAGGGTTGACCCGGGACTGCTTAAGAAGACAAATTTTTATAACAAGGCGATTGTTGATATACTTGTAAAGAGGAGCGGCGATATAGAATCTGATATATGGTAACCATAATATGAAGATTGAGGTTAAGGTTGATATTGAGAATAAGATAGATTTGATAGCGGTTTTTAAACCTTAACCTCATCCTTAACCTTAACCGTAACCTGATGCAACACACCTTTACAGCCATCCCATCGGATGCAAAAAACCGGCTTGATATATTCCTTTCACAAAAACTTCCCGAGTTAACCCGATCAAGGATAAAAAATTTAGTAGAAGACGGACTGGTATCTCTTAATAACAAGCCGGCCAAGGCAGGCGCAAAGATAAAAACCGGGGATCAGATTACTATTACTATCCCTCTCCCTCAAGCCATTGCGGCAGAACCTGAAAAAATCCCGCTGGATATTCTGTATGAGGATAAACATATCATTGTCATAAACAAACCGCCCGGCCTGACAGTGCACCCGGGCGCAGGCCGCACAAAAGGGACTCTTGTAAATGCCCTGCTTTACCACTGCAAAGACCTTTCAGGCATAGGCGGCGCCTTGAGGCCCGGCATAGTCCATCGCATAGATAAAGATACATCAGGCGTTCTCATAGCGGCAAAAACAGATAAAGGGCACCAATCTCTATCTCAACAATTCAAAGAGCACTCTATTAAAAGAAGGTATTTAGCGCTTGTATGGGGGGTTGTTAAAGGAGATGAAGGCACGATTGACCTCCCTATAGGCAGACATATATCTGAAAGAAAAAAGATGTCTGTCAGGACAAAAAGAGGCAGAAGGGCAGTTACGCATTACAGGGTAATAAAACGGTTTAATAATTTTACGCTCCTTGAGGCGAGCCTTGAAACAGGAAGGACGCACCAGATAAGAGTCCACCTGTCGGCTATTCATCACCCTGTTGTTGGAGATCCTGTGTATGGCAAACACGTTATTCCTTCAGGGCTCCCGTCAAAGATAACCGCCCTGTTAAAAGATTTAAAACGACAGGCCCTCCATGCGCAAACCCTCGGCATTATCCATCCTGAAACAAAACAATATATGGAGTTTACATCTCCCTTGCCGGATGATATGAAAGAGGTTGTAAGCGCTATAGAGGAAGGATGTTAAAACAAGAGGCCGGTATAAAATACGCATCATCGCACATCCTTGATGCGCTGGATTTCATAAGACACGGCTTCCTCTCCAGAGTCGGCGGAATAAGCGAACCGCCATTTTCATCTTTAAATTTTGATACAAGAGACGGGGATGATATTAAAAATGTAGAACATAACAAAATCATTGCCGGAAGGCTGTTTGGTTTTGATGCGTCAAGGGTTTTAACAATAAATCAGTCTCATGGAAACGATGTGCTGATAATTGATAAACCTGTGAAAGATATATCAGGCCTTTCCAAAACATCGGCAGATGCTATAATAACCAATCAATGCGGCATTGCAATCGGGATTTTGACAGCGGACTGTGTGCCGATTATAATGGTTGACCCCATTAAAAAGGTTGCCGGCGTTGTCCATGCCGGATGGAGGGGAACTGCAAAACGCATTGTTCAAAAAACAATAGAAACCATGGTAAAACATTTTGGCTCTGGTAAAAAGGAAATTGTAGCTGCAATAGGACCGTCCATTGGGCAGTGCTGCTATAAGGTTGATGGAGTGGTTGCAAGAGAGTTCGGGGACAATGGATTTATAAACAAGGAAGATGATTGCTGGAGGCTTGATTTAAAAAAAGCGAATTTAGGTCAGATGGTGAACAGCGGCATCTTTGAAAAAAATATATCCGTAGAAGATTTCTGCACATCATGCAGAAACGATCTGTTCTTTTCATACAGGGCTGACGGGAAGATAACAGGCAGGCAGTTGAATTTTGTTATGTTAAAGGGGAGCTGATTGCCATCTTTATGTTATAAGTTCCATAAGTAATTGCACCACTTTGGGTGATATTCCCTTGTCTTTGCTTTATCCATTGCATTGAGATTTGTCTTGAGGGTATTGAGGTTTTCTTCGTATTTCTTTACAAAATCCCTGTGTCTCTGTTTGATTTCTTGAGGCAGGTCTTTTATCTTATCTTCCGTTGCCTTGAACCGCACCGCTGTCAGTAACCACCCTGTAGGTAAAAATGGGCATTGTCCGATTATACTTTTTGTATAGCCGATAGGCAAGGGTTTTTAGGGGGGATGATGAAAAATATGGGTTATTTTTTGGGCA